>CAZCHB010000262.1:0-2509 GCA_964498235.1 uncultured Planctomycetales bacterium | reverse complement strand
AACCCGCAAATGATCTATAATGTTAAAAGTGCCCAATTGCCAAAACCTGATGTTAAGGTGGGAGATATGTTTGAAGTCGGCCAAGGCGAACAATATTTTCCAGTCACCGTTATGAAGATTGAAGGGGATGATATTACCTTAGATGGTAATCATCCTTTAGCCGGGCAAGATTTGACTTTTGCGGTTGAAGTTGCCCAAAAGCGTGAACCCACAGCGGAAGAGCTGACCCACGGTCATGTGCACGGTACGGGTGGGTGTCATCACTAATCAAGATTTACTTGATTGTCAAAGAAGTTGATTGTTGATTTTTTGTGAGGCCACCAAGGTTCCTGCGTAGTTTAAGCATTTTTTGATATCGCTGAAAAAATGATCTTCGCCTAACTTTTCAATAATACCGGCATTTTTAAGCGTGGTTAAAGGTTGGGCATGTACCCCGCATATAAGCACATGCATGCCGCTTTTGCGGGATTTATCAATTAAATCTTCCAGAGCGCTCATTCCTGTTGCATCTAATACCTCAACATGCCGCATGCGTAAAATTAAGGCTTGCGGCTGGTGTTTGAGCAAGCTTAAGGTGTCTCTGAATTTATCCGCAGCACCGAAGAAAAATGGGCCGTTAATTTCAAATACTTCAACGCCGATGGGAATGTCTTTTTTGCTGATGGCTCCCGGATCCAGCGGATTATCTTCACTGGTTAACGATTCATTCAGATAATTGACTTGGGTGACATCCACCATCCGCCGCATAAATAGAAAAGCCGCTAAGACCATCCCAACTTCAATGGCAACAGTCAAATCAACTAAAACAGTTAGGAAGAATGTTGATAATAGGATAAGGATGTCGCTTTTGGGGCCCCGGAAAAGTTTTACAAACAGATGCCATTCGCTCATATTGTATGCGACGACAATCAAGATGCCTGCAAGCGTTGCCATAGGAATAAGCGCGGCCCATTGCCCTAAGAATAAAAAGATAATCAGGATGACAACAGCATGGGCCATGCCGGCGATCGGTGTTTGGGCGCCATTTTTAATGTTGGCGGCTGTCCGGGCGATAGCTCCCGTTGCTGGAATGCCGCCAAAAATAGGGGAGGCAATATTCGCGATTCCCTGTGCGATTAATTCTGCGTTAGAACGGTGACGCCGCCCAGTCATCCCATCCGCCACAACCGCAGAAAGCAGTGACTCCACTCCTGCTAAAATAGCAATGGTCAAAGCAGGCTTTGACATAGCGATGATGATTTCTAGATTAATATTCGGAATGCGCGGGGCTGGGAATGAATTCGGGACACTGCCGAAGCGTGTTCCGATTGTATCAATCGGCCAATTTAACAGATGGACCAGGGCCGTACTTGCAAGAATGGCAATTAGGGTTCCAGGCAGGCGGTCGCTGACCTTTTTCCAATAAATGACAATGAGAATAGTGATAGCGCCAATGATGACTGACCTTGGGTCGAAAGAGTTGACATGGCTAAAATAGGTTATCCACTTATTAAGAAACTGGCTTGGAACGTCTTTTAATTGAAGACCGAAGAAATCTTGTATTTGGCTGCTGAAGATAATAAGGGCAATACCGCTGGTAAATCCAACAGTGACGGGGTAGGGGATAAATTTAATCACATCTCCCATGCGGGCAAATCCCAGGAGAATGAGCATAATGCCAGCCATCACTGTTGCAATGCATAGGCCTTCATAGCCATATTGGGCAACGATGCCGGAAATGATCACAATAAAAGCGCCGGTAGGTCCGCCAATTTGGACACGGCTGCCGCTAAAGGCGGAAATGATAAATCCCCCGATAATGGCGGTAATCAATCCTTGCTCAGGTTTGACGCCAGAGGCAATGGCAAAGGCTATTGATAAGGGCAGGGCGATAATGCCTACAATGATACCGGCTAAGCAGTCATCTTTGAATGTGTTAAGGCTATAGCCTTCTTTGAAGACCGTTAAGAGTTTAGGTTCAAATATGCGGCGGTTCATGGTTTTTGTCTAAAAAGGGTTACTTTTAAATATGATATGCTATACTTTAGTGAAATACACGGTATTTTAACTTTTTGTTTAAGAAGTGGTTTTATATGCGTGCAGGTGTTATTGATATAGGTTCTTCATCTATTAAGCTCTTAATCGGCGAGCGTCACGGCGATGATGTTAAGATTATTGAGTCCCTTAAGAATGTCATTCCATTAGGCCAATATGCTTTCCTTAAAGGCCGTATCCCGCAGGCAATCATTAACCAGACAGCAGGCGTATTACAAAAGTATAAAGATGACCTGAAGGAATATGATCTGAAGGATGTCAGCGTGATTGCAAACACCGACGTGCGTGAAGCCCGAAACCGTGATATTTTCTTGGATACGGTATTGCGTAAAACGGGCTTTAAAATTGACGTGCTTAATGCCGGGGACGTGGTTTATTACATAGACTATTTTCTTTCCCATAAGTTAAAGAAAACCTATCCAGTCCGCGACAAGAATCTGCTGATCGCTGAACTTGGCGCCGGAAGCCTTGATAT
>CAZCHB010000261.1:0-2509 GCA_964498235.1 uncultured Planctomycetales bacterium | reverse complement strand
TCGAAGGCTCCTTTGCCAAGATAGAAAAATTATCCAATACCTGGCTTGTGACGGATAAGAAGGGGATTAAATATTATTATGGAAGCAGCGAAGATTCAAGGCAGTATGATTCCTCGAGTCCTGGGCGTGTATACCGTTGGGGACTTGATAAGGTCCTAGATGGGCTTGGGAATGTGATGAGCGTGATATATTTGAACAATGGGCAGAATCAGATTTATCCAAGCAGGATATTGTATACGGGTTTAGAAGGGCCCAATGCGTCGTTGGTCAAAGGGCCTAATGCGCAAGCGGTGTTTTCTTATCAAACAGGCAGCTATTGGAGCGAATCCTATGCTGTCGGATTTAAGGTTAAAAACACCTGGCAGATTACGGGACTGAGTGTTTACAGCGGCGGGATCAATGATGGGACAACAAGCGCTGGGCAATTAACACGGTCGTACAGGTTTAATTATGCTCAAAGCGTAAAAACAAGTCGGCCTTTGTTAAAAAGTATTGATGTCCAAGGGCAAGGGGAATCTATAAGTGCGCCTGTGAGGTTTAATTATTTTGAGGATGATATTGGTTTTAGGTTAAGCAGCGGGTGGAATATTCCTGAGTATCTTAAATTATCACGGTTTGTAGATGGACGCTATGTTGATTTGGGCGTAAGGGTCGTTGACATAAATGGGGATGGGTATCCGGATATGTACCATAAGTATGGTAATTGCAACGGAGATGGATATTCAAGCTTATTTATCAATAACAAAAATAATGGTTACGATCAGGAAATCAAGTGGAGTTTAAGCGCTTTTGCGCCGTTTACAGGGCAGTGTTCCAATGGGGATCGGGATTTAGGGTTTAGGTTTGCGGATTTGGATGGGGATGGGCGGGTGGATGTATTGCGGAATTATTATGTGTCGTCGTGGAATGAAGGGGGATATCTTAAGCAGTCGTTATTAAATGACGGCGTGTCAGCTTTTGAGGTGTCAAGCGGATGGTTACTGCCTGATGATGCGGTGATTGTTAGCCAGCAGGGTGAATTTTTGACAGGTTATACCGAATCCGGGGGAACCTCGCTGGGTGACGTCAATGGGGATGGTTATATGGATTTAGTGATAGCCAAGAATGATAATTTAGCCAGACATAAGTCCTATGTTAATAAAAAAGGGGATGACCCTATGGCTGTTGGCTGGAGAGAGAACGTGCAGTGGAAGACACCTGATGATGTTAATTTTTCGAATGGGTATGTCTTAGTTGATTTAAATGGGGACGGATTATCCGATATTTTTTACCGGAACGGGGCGCAGTCGAAGGTGTATTTTAATAATGGCCGTGGATGGGTGTTAAGCAATGACAGTAATTATAACGATTATCCTACATTAGGGAATTTTAAGAATAACAGCACCCAGTTGACAGATATTAATAGTGACGGCTTGATTGATATGGTCGTATCAAGGGCAGACAATCATGCTTTTATCAATCTTCTGCTTAACAGCGGGGAGGGCTGGATTGTTTATAATTTGCTTATTGGCGACGTTAATTTTATTGATAATTATACGCAGTTTATGGATATTAATGGCGACGGGATGATTGATTATCTGACGTATTTGGAAGGCCAGGATCCAAAGGTCTATCTTAATGAAAGCAAGCCTGCGGATATCCTGCTTAGCGTTGACAATGGCATTGGGGTCAAAAGCAGTATTGAATACGGGTCGTCGCTGCATCTGGCCAATAGCTTCCTGCCCTTTGCTTTTCCGTTGGTTAAAGCAGTTACCACCACCGCCGGCATCCGCTCTTACACGACTAAGTATAGCTATTCAGGCGGCAAGTGGGATGCTCTCAACCGTGAGTTTGCAGGGTTTAGAACAGCAACAGTGACGGATGCCGATGGCAATTATACAGTGACCACCTTTGACCAACGCCATTTTTATAAAGGTAAACCCATTGAATCAGCGACGTATGATGCTAGTCATAAACTGCTTAATAAAACAGTTAATGCCTGGAATGAAGTTAATGTCACGGCAGATGGCCTATCTAAGTTTATCTATTTATCCCGCAGTGACAGTTTTAATGTAGAGGGTCAGGCAATAGGCCGCAGGGCCGCGCAAAGCTTTACCTACGATGTCGATGGCAATATCACGCAGACTATTAATTTAGGGGAAGTGGATTTTACAACAGGCACCGATATTGGAACAGATCGTATCACCAATAGCATTAACTATGCGACAGCAAACACAATAAGCGGTATTAAGGGATTACCTAAATACAGCCAATCAACTGATCAGAGTGGGAATATCTTAGCCCAAAGCTGGTTCTATTACGATAATGCCACCGACAACAATGCAACACCAACCAAAGGCCAGTTAACCAAGAAGGAAGACTGGCAAGGCGCAGGTAAGCCTAAACTTACAACGACCTATGCCTATGATGCGCTTGGCAATTTAACCTCGACAACAGATGCGCTCAACCGTAAAACAACCATCACTTACGACGCTGATTATAAAATCTTTCCAATCAGCACAACCAATGC
>CAZCHB010000260.1:0-2526 GCA_964498235.1 uncultured Planctomycetales bacterium | reverse complement strand
ACTTGGATTTTTATTGTCGTTTAGCTGGCCGCAAACATATTATCCGGTTAAAGGCAAGAACATTGCCTTTATTAATTCCGGTGCTTTCAGCACGGTCACCTATTTTGATAAAGGATTATTTGCGCAGGCCCTGCTAAAGGAGAACATTACGGTTATTTTTAACCGCTTGGTTAGAGGGGCTGATTATCCGGTGAAAGGCGGGGCGGTGTATCAAGTGCTTAATGAATGCGGCAAACCATCGTTCGCTGGAGAGAAAGAGATTATTTATTTATCCAAACCATGTTTGATAAATCTCGCCGGACATCAAGATTTAGCCGCAGGGGAGCGCAGGTTAAGCAGTGCCTTAAAAGAAATCGAGGCGTTACCTCAATATGAGCCGTTTAATTTGCCTAATTACGGTGGGCCTTCTAATCTCATTAAATAAATTGTTTAAAGCGGATGCCTTTTTTGTGGAGGGCAAATTTGAACAGGGTTTTAAGGATGCTAAGGCCATAAATGACCGACGGCCAAAACTTAATTGAGGATGCTTCATCAAAATAGCGCGTGCGGATCGGCACTTCTTCAAACTTCATGAATTTTAATACGCCTTGAACAATAATCTCCGTATCAAAAACAAATCCGTCTGAATTAAGCTCAAATTCAATGCAAGATAGGTACTTACGGCTATAGGCCCGGAAACCGGTGTGATATTCGGTTAAATAAATACCCAGCACGACATTTTCTAGTGCTGTTAATAAGATATTCGCGTTGTATTTCCAGCCGGGCATCCCGCCTTCTAGGGCGCCGCCTTTCATCATGCGCGAACCAAACACCGCTTCAGCCCTGCCTTTAGCTATTGGTTCAATCAAGTCCGGGATGGCCTTAGGATCGTACTGGTAATCGGGGTGGACCATGATCACAATGTCTGCGCCCATGGCTAATGCTTTCTTATAGCAGGTTTTTTGGTTGCCGCCGTAACCTTTATTCACATCATGGGTAATTACCGTCAATCCTAAACTACGGGCGACCTCAACAGTATTATCTTTGCTGGCATCATCAACTAAGATGATATCGTCAACATAATCTTTAGGGATATCACTGATGGTTTTAGCCAATGTCTTAGCCGCGTTGTAGGCAGGCAGGACGACAATGATCTTTTTTTTGACCGCGGATAAGGGGGAGACAGGTTCTTTTTCTAATTCGTCGATATATTGGATCTGGCGGCTGCGCCTGGCAAATATTTCCACCTGATCACCTAAATTAACAGAGACCATCATCTTAGAGAGCCACGGCATGCCTTTAAGGGCAGTATTTAGGAATTTCAACGATGGTTTATAAAAAGTAAGATTGCTTACCCAATAGCCTAAGGAAAAGGTCCGTGCGTGTGAGCGGATCTTTATGACGGAGAACCCTGACGCATTAAAGATATCATTGAGGGTTGAGGTGTTAAAATAAAATAAATGTGATTGTTTGATGCCCCACCATTTAGCCCCTAATAAACGGCTGATTAAACTGCCGATATCAGGAGTATTACAGCAGACAATGCCATTTGGTTTAAGCAGGAGACGGATGTTGACGAGAATGTCCTTAGGGTAAATCAAATGTTCGATAACATCAGTCATAATGACGGCATCAAAGGTGTGATGGGCTAATTTAGCGTCTTCAAGCGTTCCCTGGTAAACATGGGATAATCCCAGGGTATTTTTAGCGTGATTCGCCGCCCATTGGGAAACTTCTACACCGTAAACCTCCCAGCCTTCTTTACGCGCTTCATCTAAGAAGAAACCCGCGGCACAACCAATATCAAGTAATTTGCCTTTATTAGGCTTTACTTGGTTTAAATATTTTAGAATATATTGTGCAGAAGTTCGTCGTCCTTCTTCTTCTTGTAAATATTTTTCATCGACCATGGCGGCATAATTACTCATGATGAGCGTTGGCGCTGGTCTTGGATTCAGGTAGGAGAGGCCGCAATGACGGCAGGTCACCACCCGCACTTGCGCGTTAGGAGAATGGTCGGTTATTTTATAGGAATCTTGATGCTGTAGGCTGTTATGAGGTTCAAGGGTATTGACCTTTACATCATACGCATCATTACCGCACATATGGCATTTAACGTCTGTAAACATACGCTAGGATATCATAAATATCGGATTTAAAGTTGAGATTTCTTCTGATAGAATGGGTTTAATCCATGATAATTACCAAGGAAATCAAACTGTTCGGCCGTGAATCAATTCTTATTTTCTTTCTATGTTTTGGGTTGTTTATCATTTTGTCGACTGAGATATTGAGCGTATTCAATTTGTTTAGGCTCGGACCAGTTTGTTTGTTATGGGGGATGTTTGCGGTCGTTACAGCCCTTATTCTCAAGCCGCGGGTGTGGGCGCATTACCGTAGTATCAGGGAGTCAGTAAGCACATTCTCAGGGCTGGAGAAGCTGGTTGTTTTTATTGGCTTTGGTATTGTATTTCTTCTTGGTATTTTAGCTGTATATATGCCTCCCAATACATGGGACGCAATGACCTATCATATGGGCAGGGTTGC
>CAZCHB010000259.1:0-2556 GCA_964498235.1 uncultured Planctomycetales bacterium | reverse complement strand
TAATAGGAGTTGAAATGTAATAAGGAATGTTACCAATAATCTTTAATCTTGGTGTCATTAAATTAAGATCGAATTTTAAGAAATCGGCATGAATGATATCAACATTTGTCTCTTTAAATTCATTCGTTAAAGGCATTATTAAATCTTTATCCATCTCCACACAAATCAATCGCTTAACATTAGGTGCTATCAATCGTGATATCGCCCCCTGCCCTGGGCCAATCTCAAGCACAGTATCATCAGGCATCAACTGGCAATGATCAATAATTTTTTGTTGAATACGCCTATCACTCAAAAAATTCTGACCAAGATTCTTTTTAGGGATATGGTGAATACTCATGACAATTGAATAGCAAGCTTAATCGAAGCAATCATGGAGGATGGATCGGCAATGCCTTTGCCTGCGATGTCAAATCCGGTACCATGGACGGGTGAGGTGCGGATGAAAGGCAGTCCAGCCGTAAAATTAACTAAATTGTTAAAATAGAGACCTTTTAGAGGCGCCAAACCTTGATCATGGTACATGGAGATAACGCCGTCAAAAGCTTTGTTGAAACAAAAAAATGTGTCCGCGGAAAATGGTCCGCTGGCCTTTATCCGCTGCTTCTTTGCCATGGCTATGGCTGGACGAATATGACGCTCTTCTTCAACGCCCAGCAAACCATGCTCACCAGCATGTGGATTTAACCCTAAGACGGCAATTTTAGGTGATTTAATATTAAACTGTTTGCTTAATGATTCATGCATCAATTCAATAGACGCTAATACGGCTTTTGTTGTAATCATGAATGGAACTTCTTTGAGTGGGACATGACGCGTCAATAACGATAAACGGACATTATCTGTCACAAACATCATATCAAAACGTTTGACACCAAAAGCATCAGCTAAATATTCCGTATGGCCTTTAAAACCTTTGGAGTATCGGCTAACCGCTTCTTTCGATAAAGGCGCGGTGACTAAAGCATCAACGACACCTTCTTTAATCAAATCAATCCCTCGGTCTAAAAATTTCAATGAACCTTCACCGGCAGTTTTATAAGGAATATCTATAATAGCGGCAGGAAGACCTTTTAAGAATACCTTGTCACCAATACAAACAAACTTAGCGTTGCCATAACGCTTCTTGAGCGCTTTACGGATAACCTCAGGCCCTATGCCCTTTGGGTCACCCATGGTAATACCAATAGTCTTAATCGCGGATTTCAACATAGTTCTTCTTACGAAGTTTAATAATCCATTCCTGGAACTTTTTCTGAAAAAGCTCATCATAAAGTTTAGCGTAAATCTTATCTTTTGATTCGATCAGCGTCTCAACACGGCCAGGCAATATGCCTACCACTTTAAACACATAAATCCCACCATCAACCTCAACTAAATCCGAAACATCTCCCACTTTCAAATCAAAAACCACCTTTTCAATGGCAGGAACCATTTGACCCTGCTCAATTGTCCCAACAGAAGGCAATTGGGAATATTCTTTTTCAATTTTTTCAAAATCTTCGCCAGCCGCAAGCTTTGCCCTAGCCTCAGAAGCCCTGTCGCGCGCTTCCTGCTTACCCTTATCAAAAGACACATAAATCGACTGCAAGCTATACCTGGTTTTGCGGGTAAAATCATTGACATGTTCATTATAATATTTTGTCACTTCCTGCGGATTGACAAATATCTTATCCTTAACTTCAAGATCAACAATATAACGGGCTTTCATTTGGTTTATCATTTTCTTTTTTAAATCAGAAATTGTCATCCCTTGGGCGCTAAGGGCTGCAATATATTCATCTTCGGAGCTGTATCTTAATTTTATTTCTTTTAAACGTTTATCAAGCACTTCTGGACGTATCTCCAAACCCTTCTCATCCGCGGCAGCTAAGATTAATCGATCTTCAATCAACTGATTGATGCCTTTTTCTTCGTAACTTGACATGATTTCCTGGATCTCTTCAGCTGATTTATGCTCAACTTTCAACTGACGGTAAATCCCGCCAATATAATCCTTCAAATCTTTAAGGGTGATGACATCGTTATTAACAATAGCCACAATAGAATCATTAACAGGACGCGCCTGCACGGGCGCAGCAAAAGCGACTAAAAGAAATATACTAAACACTAACTGTTTTAAATTTCTCATCTTTAGTCATCTCCAATTCTTTTTTAAGATGTTCAACTGATTCTTTCAATAAACGGCAATACAAATCAAAACCAATTGAGGCAATAAAACCATGCTGTTGAGTGCCCAGCAAATTACCCGCCCCGCGGATCTGCAAATCTTCAAACGCAATATGAAAGCCAGAGCCTAAGCCGCTAAATTTTTCAATGGCTTTAAGCCGCTGTTTGGAGACGGTTGATAATGCGTACTTAGGCGGCACCACAAAATAAGCATAGGCTTGGACGTCTAATCGCCCCACCCTCCCGCGCAATTGGTGCAAATCTGCCAAACCAAACTTATCTGCCCGGTTGACAATCAAGGTATTAGCCGCTGGTACATCAATTCCTGATTCAATGATTGTCGTTGAAACCAAAACATCAATTTCATGCTTTAGAAATTTTAACATA
>CAZCHB010000258.1:0-2557 GCA_964498235.1 uncultured Planctomycetales bacterium | reverse complement strand
TTATTATGAATTTTCAACTTAAAATGATTAATAAATTAAGTGAAGCTTCTAAAAAAATGTCAGAAGATACATTGCGTGTTAAGGGTGATGTTCAGCGTTTGAATGCGACAAAGAAGGGTTTAGAGGACATGCGTTTGAAGTTTCAGCAAGTTAATACTAAGATTCGTTCGGTCAATGAAGCTTCAGTAATCTTTGAGGAAATATCTTCAATTGCTAATCAAGCACGCGTAAGTATTGATCAGCTTTCACCTGCAAAAGAAGGGCAGGAGAGTTTGATGACGACCACAGAAGCTAAATATTATGCCTTGCCTATTGTTATTAGTGCGCATTCTGGTTACTCTATGTTTGGGCGCTTTTTGGGAAAGTTAGAGGCTAGTAATGTTTTTTTTATGCTTCGTGACCTGCGTATAGATAGCGGAGATAAAGAAACAGTTAACTTAAATATACAAGCCACATTAAAGCTTATTTTAGTTGATAAATTGACAGGAGCAAAGTGATGATATTGCGTATTTCTTTTATCATCATTTGCGGTATAATCTTGCCGCTTAGGGCTGAAGAAGTGTTTGTTTATGATGATCATGGTAAACGTGATCCTTTTGCTCCGCTTGTTAATCCCAACGGGGCGGTTGTAGTTTATGATACTGATTTATCATTGGCTGATTTAAATCTAGAAGGAATTGTTGCTGATACTGGAGGCAATAACATCGCAATTATTAATGGAAAAATAGTTAAAGTTTCTGATAAGGTTGGTCCTTATGTTGTTGTATCTATCGCTGTTGATCATGTTAAATTAAGTAAGGAAGAAGAGTATTTTACATTGAAGCTAAAAAAGGGAGGCATGTGATGAGCCGATTAATTGCTCTTGCGTTGTTCATTCTTGGTGGGTCAATTTTTAGTGTTTCGTTAGTTAATGCGCAAGAAAATTCAAGCCTTTCAGCGCCTTCAGTAGCTGCTGTTCCTGTTCAAGAGGCAGTTGTTCCTGCGGTTGTTGAGCCTCCTGTAGTTTCAGCGCCGGTTTCGATCATGTCTAATGATGGGACGGTGACCCTTGATTTTCAAGATGCAGATATCCGTAATGTTTTAAAAGTACTTGCTTTTAAAAGCGGTGTTAATATCGTGGTGAGTCCTGAAGTTGCCGGTAATGTGTCGATACAGTTAGCTGATGTCCCCTGGCAGAAAGCCTTGGAAGTAATTTTATCGACCTATGGGTATGGTTTTGAACGTAAAGGAAATATTATTACAGTCACAACGATTGAGAATTTAAAGAAACGCAGGGAAGATAACAAGGTATTAGAAGAGCAAGAGCCGCTGATGACCAAGACATACTCATTAAGTTTTTCTAAAGCGTCTGATGTGGTTGATTCGATCAGCAAGATTAAGTCAGCGCGGGGGACGATTAATTTTGATCAGCGTACTAATAGCGTGATAGTGCGGGATGTCCAAAGTTCCATTGATTTAATGGACTCAGTTGTTAAAACTCTGGATGCGGTCACGCCTCAGGTTTTGATTGAGGCTAAGGTTGTTGAAACCACCTTAAGTAATTCAGAGAAATTAGGTATTGATTGGACAATTGGAGGAACAGCCTCAGGGTCCAAACGTCCAACTAATTTTCCATTTGAAAGGGATGCGGTTAATCAACAATTACCAGGTTCCTTTGGGGCACCGGCTTCATCATTATTTTCTTATGGCACCCTTGATTTATCTGCGTTTCAGGCAGTGATGCAGATGCTTAATACACGGACAGACACGAATATTTTGTCGAATCCAAAGATCGTCACCTTGGATAATCAGCCGGCTAAGATTGTCGTCGGCACTCAGTATCCAATGCCACAGTATACCTATAATTCAGAGCAGGCCAAGTTGACAGTATCGGGTTTTTCGTACAAAGATATTGGTATCGTTTTTGAAGTGACGCCGCATGTGAATAATTCAAATATGGTTACGTTGGATTTACATCCGACAATTTCCGCTATTAATGGGACGGTGACGTTTGATACCTCGACACTTCCCCAGTTAAGTGTGGAAGAGGCTAGTACAAGGGTTATGGTTGAAAACGGACAGACCTTGGTGATTGCGGGGCTTATTAAAGATGAAACCACGATAACGAATAAGAAAGTCCCATTTCTTGGAGACATACCGTTAGTTGGTCAAGCGTTTAAGAAGAAAGACAATACGAAAACAAAAACAGAATTGTTAATCTTTTTAACACCGCATATCATCACCGCGCAATCTCCGCAAGGAACTGCTAATTCTCCTGCTGTGCCCGCTAAAAGCGGACAATGATAGAAGAGAAGGCCTGCCCGTCATTATTTAATGAATGATACAAGGAGGGAAATACGTGTCTAAAGAGATTTTAATTCATGTGGCTGATGGTGAACGCCGGGTGGCTATCTTGGTTGATGGGCGTTTAGATGACTTTTATATCGAGCTTGACCGCCATCAATCGATGTTGGGTAATATTTATAAAGGAAAAGTCGAGTCGATATTGCCGTCAATTAACGGGGCGTTTGTCACTATCGGCCAGGAAAAGAACGGGTTTTTGTATTTAACCGCTGCT
>CAZCHB010000257.1:873-2581 GCA_964498235.1 uncultured Planctomycetales bacterium | reverse complement strand
AAACGTATCAGCTGGTCGTGCAATATGCGCGTTAACACCGACCTCTCCTTACTGCCGTTAATGCGCCAATCTGGCTGCCGCATGCTCATGACTGGTTTTGAATTCGGCACTGACGAAAACCTGCGCGTCATCCGCAAAGGCGGTGTCAGCGTTGATATGGCACATAAATATTCTGAAGCGGCACACAAATTAGGCTTTACTATTCACGGCTGTTTTATGATCGGCGCTCCCGGTGAAACAAAGGAAAGCGCCCGTAAAACCATTGACTTTGCCAAATCAATGCCTTTAGATACCATCCAAATTACAGGCGTCGCTTCCTACCCCGGCACATCCTTATTTAAGTGGGCTAAAGAAAACAATTATATCTTGGCTAAGGATTGGCGTGATTGGTTAACCAAGGAAGGCGAGCAGCGCACCTTGCTTTCTTATCCGCAGTTTTCACATAAAGACATTGACGAGCATATTGATATCGGCCTTAAAGAATTTTACCTGCGCCCCAAACAAATTTGGCGCATGTTAATCACGATTAATTCAATGGGCGACCTGTTACGCAAGGTTCACGGATTCAAAGCATTTATGAATTATTTCGCCCAGAAATTTGTACGTATCGTTAAAGGACAAGGTTTTAACGATAAGCCTCAGACAAAATTTTTAAACCGTACAGTGCGCATCAAAACACCGATTGAACCAGTTAAAAAAGACGCGCCAATAGCCGTCAGCGCTTAATTGTTCTTTAAATTGACTTAAGGTTTTACTTTTGCTAGTATTTTAAGGCTAAATTAACATTTCTAAGTAAGGAGTCACCCAATGTCTCACGTCGTCACTGAACCATGTATTAAATGTAAATATACCGATTGCGTCACTGTCTGCCCTGTCGACTGCTTCCATGAAGACAAAGAAATGCTCGTCATTGATCCAGAAGTTTGTATCGATTGCGGCGCGTGCATTCCTGAATGCCCCGTTCAAGCTATCTACGCAGACTCAGACGTACCGGCTAAATTTAAAAGCTTTGTTGATTTAAATGCCTCTAAGTCTAAAGAGCTTCCCATTATTACTGAAAAGAAAACACCTTTAGCAGAACCAAAATAATGTGGTTCTTCATGTACACCTGCTATATTTCATCCCTAGTATCCTTTTTGATGCTGGGGATTGTTTTTTTACAAAGTTTTTCGCCATTCTTTGTCTTTAAAGCATCTCCCATGTCTTTTTTAATCTTAACCAGCATCGTTTACTTATTCGCGGAAACCTTAATTATTTTCTTTTTCGTTGGTACCGGCGTCAGCGTTAAAGAATACATGTTAGAGCATAAAATCACCGGCACTTTTCACCAGCGCATGATCGCGCTTAAACGCGTAATGTACCCGCCTCAAATGCTTAACCTGCTTCTCTTAATGACCGCCTTTATCCTTTACGGCGCGGCAGATACTGGTAAAATATCTATTTGGATTTACCGCGGATTATTATTAGCCGGAATCATTCATTTTTGCTACGCAAAAGCACTCCAGCACCGCAGTTTCAGGGACAACACATTCATCATTCTTGAAATGGCCCGCCTTCCTGTGAGGCAAGCCAGCAGTAAAGAATAATATGTACTGGTTAGCAAAGATATTTCAAGCAGGCGGTTTGGCTGTGATGGCATGGGGATTTATCAAAAACTACCCTGCCCTCATGCCTCATAATATATTTTTTTTATCAGGAATCTTTTTTA
>CAZCHB010000257.1:0-863 GCA_964498235.1 uncultured Planctomycetales bacterium | reverse complement strand
TTATTATTGGATGGGCCATTCAAAGCTATATGCTTAAAGGCAAATAATATGGATGATTCTAACTTAAAAACAATTTTAAAATTTGATACGGGCGCAGACGGTTTCTTGAGAATGATCGGCGTACTTACAGTTGGAGCAGTTATTGTTTTGATAACTGGCTCAATATTTCTTTTTAACCTCATTAAAGATTTGAAAGTAATCCCATGAAATGGATAGAGCTTCTAAAAGACAAGTGGGGCATTAAAAGCAACCTTGATTTCTGGCTTATCATGCTAACCTTTTCACTGGCAGGCATGTCAATTTTATCTATCAGAAAAATCATTTTTCCACTAATTGGCATCACGGCTGACACGCACATTTGGATAAAAATTACCGTATATCTCTGCCTCTTCCCGCCAGTCTACCAACTAGGCCTGCTCTTTTGGGGATTCATATTCGGACAATTCGGTTTTTTTTGGGAAAAACAAAAAAGACTGATCCATTTCTTTTCAGGCAGGTTTAAAAACATAAAGCATTAAATAAATCACTACTCCCGTCACTGAGACATAGCCCCAAGCAGGAAAAAGCCAACGGGTAATGCGGATATGTTTGACAAAATCCCCTTTAAGCGCGTGGCGGATGGCCAAGAGGATAAAAGGCACAATCAAGACCGCCAGCGGCGTGTGTGTCCCTAAAATAAAGAAATAAATTCCCCTCCAAATGCCCTGCCCTTGAAAACGAGTAATTAGATGTGATGTCGCGTGATAATATACATAAGCAAACAAAAACAGCGCCGATGACGTAAAGGCAGCAACCATCATTTTCCGGTGTAATTGCTTATTCCCCTGCTTAATGGCGATATACCCCAATATCAAAAACACCCC
>CAZCHB010000256.1:0-2600 GCA_964498235.1 uncultured Planctomycetales bacterium | reverse complement strand
AGAATTGTTCATCTTCGATAGTAAATTCAAGATCCTGCATTTCTTTATAATATGATTCAAGAATGGCACGGACCGCGCACAGTTGATCATACGCCTTAGGTAAATCATCCTGCAGTCTGGACAATTTAAGCGGCGTGCGGATACCAGCGACGACATCTTCGCCCTGAGCGTTGATTAAATAATCACCGTAAAAGGTATTTTCCCCGGTATTAGGATCTCTGGTAAAGCAAACACCTGTCCCGCTATTTTCACCCTTGTTCCCAAAAACCATTTGGACGATATTGACGGCCGTACCTTTAAGATCGGTGATCTTTTCAACACGGCGGTAGGTTTGCGCCTTTTCAGCTTCCCAGCTGTTAAAGACCGCCATAATCGCGCCCCATAATTGCTTCCAAGGATCTTGAGGGAACTCTTCACCCTTGTTCATTTTGTAAAAAGCTTTAAATTGGTCACATAATTCTTTTAGTTTTTCAGCTGGGATTTCAGGGTCATTTTTGACACCGATCTCATGCTTCATTTCATGGAGCATATCTTCCATCGGCTGCTTTGACAAGCCCATTGCCGTCGCTGAATACATTTGAATAAAACGTCTGTAAGCATCATAAGCAAAACGGGCATTCCCTGTTTTCTTAGCCAAACCTTCGACGCTTTTATCATTTAAACCTAAATTTAAGATTGTTTCCAACATGCCGGGCATTGAACGGGCAGCACCGGAACGGACAGACACTAAGAGCGGATCATTCGCATCGCCTAATTTCTTTTTGGTGACCTTTTCAAGCTTTAAAACAGCTTCACGCACTTCTTTTTCTAAACCAGCCGGTAATTTACGGCCTAGTTTATAATATTCTTCGCAAGTTTGAATGGTTACTGTAAAACCAGCAGGTACCGGGATGCCGATACTGGTCATTTCCATTAGGCCGACACCCTTACCCCCTAAAACACCCTTGGATAATTCTTCACCACGAGCTTCTGCCTTACCGGCCCCGTAAAAATACACATGCTTTTTTGCCATTTAATAACTACCTTTCTATAACGATTAATAATAAATTACCCTAATTTTTCCTTTAAATACTTTTGCAAACTATCTACAGGAACACGCTCCTGAACCATGGTATCACGGTGACGGACAGTTACCTGTTTATCTTCTAAGGATTGCACATCGACGGTGACACAAAATACCGTCCCCACCTCATCCTGACGGCGGTATAGTTTTCCGATGGCAGCGGTATCATCATACACACAAACAATCTCTTTTTGAAGTTCGGATTTAATTTTCTTAGCCAAGGCCACAATGCCGTCGTTCTTTTTTAATAAGGGTAAAACAGCAACCTTGATCGGCGCTAACTTAGGATGAAATTTCATCACCACGCGGATATTTTCATTTGCGCCGGAGGCAGAGCCTTCCTTAGCCGGCACTTGCTCTTCGTGGTAGGCATCGACTAAAAAGGCCAATGTACCGCGGTCACATCCGCCGGAAGGTTCAATCACATGAGGATAAAACTTTTCATTGGTCACCGGATCACGATACATTAAATCCTGTCCGGAGAATTGCGCATGTTGTTTAAGGTCATAATCCCCGCGATTGGCAATTCCCTCAAGCTCTGACCAGCCAAAAGGAAATTTATATTCAACATCTGTACAGCCCGCGGCGTAATGCGCAAGTTCATCCTGCGCATGCGGACGTAATTGTAAATTCTCTTTTTTAATACCTAAATCAACATACCAGTTGTATCGGGCAGAAATCCATTCTTCATATTTAGCTGCAGCATCTTCCGGACGGCAAAAGTATTCAATTTCCATTTGTTCAAATTCACGGGTACGGAAAGTAAAATTACCGGGCGTAATTTCATTACGGAAAGATTTTCCTACTTGCGCGATACCAAAGGGCAATTTACGATGCACCGCATCGACAACGTTCTGAAAATTGACAAAAATACCTTGGGCTGTCTCTGGACGGAGATAGGTGACTGATGATGAATCTTCCATCGCCCCTAAACTAGTCTTCAACATCAAGTTAAACGCGCGCGGTTCCGAAAAAGTTGCGCCCTTGCATTGCGGACATTTGCCATGATCTAAATGGTCTTCACGTAATCGCTTGTTGCATTTCTTACATTCAACAAGGCGGTCAACAAAATTTGCCGTATGCCCTGAGGCTTCCCATGTTTTAGGATGCATTAAAATTGCAGCATCTAACCCAACAACGTCTTCACGGTGATGCACAACAGCCTGCCACCACGAATTCTTGACATTACGTTTAAGTTCAGCGCCAAATGGACCATAATCCCAAGCACCGTTTAAACCGCCATATATTTCGGAGGATTGAAAAATAAAACCGCGCCTCTTACAGAGGGCGACAACTTTTTCCATTAGATCTGATTCGGCCATAGAAGGCACTATTCTAACAGAAGAGACTTAAAAATCAAGCCGTTATTGTCCATTAAAACTAAAATAAAAAAACCGCCGCATAAGCTTAACGCATGCGGCGGCTGAAGACTCTTTATCATAATAATGAACTACGGCTTATGCGCTAAACGCCGCAACTCATTTAATTCCTTCTTAGCCAAGCCTTTTTGAGCATATTCATCTTGGACTGCCACATG
>CAZCHB010000255.1:0-2618 GCA_964498235.1 uncultured Planctomycetales bacterium | reverse complement strand
ACTTAAACTCTTCTGGGCAAAGGCATAATAAATCGCATTCAAATCAATAGCCTTATCGTTGTGGCGGACAGTGAACAAACTTATAATTGGATTAATGATATTGCCTAATAATGAATTAGAAATATGCTCACTGAAATCATTACCAAACACATTCATGCGTACATACTCGCCTTCAAAATTGGCCAAATGCGTGCCGTCTTCAAAAAAGACGCGGGTGGCAATAAACGGGGCGAAGATGGTCGCATCCCCGACAGGAACATCCTGAGACACAAGAATGGTATGGCCGTTAACCTTGGCGGCCTTGATATCAAAGGTCAAATAGGCGGATTCTTTCAAAGGCTCTTCTGTATCCTTGGTCAAATTGCGCGCAATCGTCCAACGGTAATACGGCAAGCGGTTCATGCGGATTGGGATCCCGTTACGGCTGTAGAACTTGGTTTCCTGATCAATATATAATTCATACACAACTTCTGTTTTATAGTTATAGCCGATCACTGCCCGACGATCGTACATATGGATATTGTCCCTAAACTCATAGGGAATGCGATAGAGGTATTCATAAATGCCATGGGCCGCATTAACACGGGTTTTCCAGAATGACGTGCGGCGCACCACCATGTCAAGCTTTGGCGATGCCGCGACTTCCTGAGCGCTGACTGTCACCGGCAATCGCGGAATCTGGCCTTCGGTTGGAATTTCATAGGTCATGAAACGGTTGACACCGCGGTCTAATTTTGCATAGTCACGGTTAAGCGGATCATCATCGCCTAAAAGCCTGACTAAAACCCTAAAGCGCATGGAGCTTTCAATTTGGCTGTTATTATTGTTTAAGACTGGCTCTATAAGCAGATGCTCTTCGACAGGTGTTATGGTCTGCACATCAAAGACCGACACGTTGTTCTTTCTTAATTCCTGCTGTATCGTAGCGCTCACGCCATAGCTGGCAAAATAAGCTGATAAACTCATCGTTTCTTTAGCTTGCAGTCCGTACACGCGTCCATCATCGGCAAACTTGAAGGCCTTGATAGGATTTCCACCGTCAAACTCACTGTTAATGATCACATCCGGATGCAGGTCACTGCTGATATAGATAAGGGTGCGCGCCAAGGGGTCTTGTTTAAGGCGCACGTCAAAACGCGTCCCATCGCCGATGATTTCCGTACGGGTCACCACAAAGGTGAGTTTGTCATAATTTACTTCCTCTCCGGAAAGCTGGCGGGAAATGTTCTTCAGGCTTTGAATAAGCACCGCGCGAGCCATCTCCCGGCGTCCGTTGGTAACGGCGTTGCGCATTCTAGGATCATTGAAAACCGCTTCAAGATCAGGCAGGATGTCCTGGTTAAAAGCCTCATTGACCTTAACTTCCCGGAATACGCGGATAGTATCCCCCCCTCATCACGGTAGCCGATATAGGAACTAATGGCCGGCGCCTGATGGTTGACGGTATGGTAATGGTTATGAACAAACTGGACAACATACTTATTTTGCTTCGGTAAATTATGGGCTTCTGCAATGGTGCGTGACTTATTCATGTCAACGGCATAAATATCTTCAACATTAACATCTAAGGTCTTATTTTTAAGTTCTGAGAACAACAGAGGATGTTTGGCAAACTCATCATTTAATGCCCCCGGTAATTCCAAACGCAGGTTAAAATTGCGCACGGCATCGGCATATTTTCGCTCAGTTAAAATCTTAAAGGCTTGGTCGGCAAAATAAACCGGACGGCTTGGTTCATCGACGCGGCCGACAAAAACCAGATATGGGACACCCGCGGCAATGGCCTTCTTCTTGATCATATAGAATTCGATATTCTTACGCCCCGCCAGATCCAGCCCATAGGCGCTTTGGAAGAAGCCGTTCGCATCCCGGCGGACATACATCTCTGAAAAATCAATCCCGGCGGTATTTCTTAAGATTTCCTTACGTTCTGCTGATGCGCTCTTGATTCCTGTTGTCCGGTTACCCAAATTAAATTCATGGATATCTATCCTGTCCGTACCCGGACGCATGACAATTTCCAACCCATTCTCAATTTGATCTGAACGGCTGATCTCCCCGAAATTCAAATCGTCCTTAGGAGCCACTAACAAGCGCTTGTCTAATCCGCCGGCAAAATTATAAACATTGACCAGGGTCAATGCCCGCCCGGTATAAACCTCAAATCCAGCCGGCAGGCTGTTGATAAAAAAGGCACGGTCATTGACCTCATAGCGGTGGAAGAAATTATCCCTATTCGCTTCATTTAAAACTTCCCCGCCAACCACATAAACCGTTGTAGCACCGTTATTCTCTTTAAAATAATATTCCCTCTTTTCATCCGCGTTGAGGCGGCCTATGGTCACACTGCCTGTATATGCTTGGCCATCCTTAACATCATGCACACCGCCATAGGTATATTCCCGGCTGTCATCCGTATCAAATCCATCAGCATCATAGGCAGGCACAAAATTTCTAATGGTTTGCCCCTCGGGACCGACCAGCTTGCGGCTTTTTAACATCCCCAAGGCACTAATCACACTTACGCGGCGCTCTAACACTCTGCCTGAATCAATATCGCTATAGCGTTTAGTTTCTTTTCTGTACTCGCCATTAATAAATTCAATGTCATCATGGCT
>CAZCHB010000254.1:0-2642 GCA_964498235.1 uncultured Planctomycetales bacterium | reverse complement strand
AAAGTCATTGAAGAAACTTATTTCAGATTCCTTTTTAATGTTTCCAGTATATCTTGGGATTTGAAAGGTTTAACAATATATCCTGAAGCGCCTAGGCGGGTTGCTTCGGCAGCTGTTTCGACAGAGCGGTAGCCTGTTACCATAATAATTTTTACTTGAGGGTATTTTGTTTTTATTTCTTTTAGAATATCAAGTCCATTGACCTTGGGCATTTTGATATCTAATAAGACGGCTTTTATATTTTGGGTTCTTGAAAGAGTGTGTAAGGCCTGCTCCCCGCTATCAACGATGATCAGGTCATAGTGATCAGCTAAGATTAGTTTTAAAGACTCGCGGATTCCTTCTTCGTCATCGCAAATTAGAATTTTATTTCCAGACATGCGGTTTCCTCCTAAGTTACATTATAAAGAGACGGGGGTGCTGATACATAAAATCTTGGCTGTAATCTTTCCTATGTTGATAAAGGTGTGAGGATGTGAAGCTTGAAAATAAAGTGTATTGCTTTTATTTAAGGTATATGCTTGGTCGTTAATGCGGGCATCAATGGCGCCGTCTAAGATAAAAATAAACTTTTCTGACCCTGGTTTTAGTTGTTCTTGATTAGTTTTGCCTTGGGGTTCAATACTAATAAGAATAGGCATCATTTTTTTATGCAGGATATTTTTTGTTAATATGTCAAAAGAACATTGTTCGCTATGGGTGAATATTTCAGTTGGGTTTAAATTATCCACAAAATCGATGCTGTTTTGCAATTTATCGATATCTTGATAGAGTTCAGTAACATCAATTTCTAACACCTTGGCAATATTAATATGGGATTCAAGGGTGCCCACCATTTTTAGATGCTCTATCCGAGAGAGAGTGGCTATTTGAACGCCGCTTTTTTCAGACAGCTCTGTGAGTGATATTTTTTTAGATTTACGGATGTGTCTAAGAGTTTTTCCGATATACATGTAAAATCCTTTTTATAATGTATGAATGAATAATGATTTAGTTTAACATTATTTGTGGATTTTTCAAATAAATTGTATGTCAGCTTATTAAAATTACATTTTTTGATTATATGTTAAAATAAATATTGACAAATAATCAAATAGACAATATGCTACATCTACACGATAACGAGAGGAGCGGGTATGGCAATTGCAGAGTTGGATGTAAAGATTGTGAAAATTCATCGTCTTCCAGATGGAAAAAAGGTAAAGGCTTTTGTTGATCTTGGTGTTAACGATGCGCTTCTTATTAAAGGAATACGCGTTGTTGATGGGAAGGAAGGTCTATTTGTTTCAATGCCCGCAGAGTTAGGTAAAAATGAACGCTGGTATGAACGGGTCAGATGTTTAAAGAAAGGTATTAAATTATTGATCAGCCAAAAGGTCTTGGACGCATACTACAAGCCGTAGGTCTTGCCTGATATTCGATAGTGCCCATTGGATTTCGGTAGTTGTGCTTAAAGGTCTGGCCGGACCGATAAGCCACGGGGGCTGCCCGAATCCGCGCCGCAAGGTTTGCCGGGCCTTCGAATTCACAAAGTGAAAGTTTTAGAGTTTTATTGACATCCTCTCCTAGTTTCAGTACGATAATCGACGATGCTTTGGAAAATCATTCAATATATTTTTGGCGCTAAACCAACCGCTAAAAGTTTTCATATTTTAGTTATTGACGATAATCCTGTTGACCAAAAAGTCATTTGTTCTGCATTAGAAAGAGGGAATTATCAGGTTTCATCGGCGCTTGATGGGAAGAGTGGTTTTGAGATGGCCAAAACGGCGAAGCCGGATTTAATCATCCTTGATTATAATCTCCCCGATACCATTGGTCCTGAAGTGTGTAAGTTGATAAAAACACATGCTTTAACACGCCATATTCCAGTTTTATTTTTAACATGGATGGATACTCCGGGCAGTATTATAAATGTGTATGATCATCAAGCTGAGAATTATATCGTCAAACCAGTGAACCAAAAATATTTGATTCAGCAAGTTGAACAAACGCTTCAAGAAAGAAAATCAGAGAAATAATTATGCTGGACTTAAGGTTTATCCGAGACAATGTTGATAAAGTAAAAGAAGGCCTCGCCGCAAAGCGTGTGACGGTAGATTTGGACGAGCTGCTTAAATTAGATGTGAACCGGCGCCAATTGATGGTCGAATTAGAGGATTTAAAAGCGCAGAAGAATGCCGCTAATGAAGAAATTTCCCGCATGATCAAGGAAAAAACAGATCCTAAGGCTAAGATTGCGTCGATGAAGATCATTGCAGCGCAGATTGATACGATGGAGCCTTTTATTAAAGATATTGACGCAAAGATTTATAATCTGCTGATTAGCATCCCTAATTTGCCCCATCCATCAATCCCTGTTGGAGGGCCGGTATTAAATAAGCAAGTGGAAGCGTGGGGGGATTTGCCGAAATTTGATTTTAAACCCAAGACGCATATAGAGATCGGCGAAGATTTAGACATTATTGATTTTAAGCGTGGCACAAAGATTAGCGGCTCTAACTTTATTTTACATAAAGACATGGGCGCCCGTCTTGAACGTGCCTTGTATAATTTCATGTTAGATTTGCATACGACACAGCATGGGTACCGTGAGGTTTTTCCACCGGTGTTGGTTAATGCCGCATCCATGACAGGAACTG
>CAZCHB010000253.1:0-2646 GCA_964498235.1 uncultured Planctomycetales bacterium | reverse complement strand
GCCAATAACTTTTTCATCCGTCATTCCTTTCGATTACGATGCGTACTTTGATTGAATGTATTTCTCTAAAATCTCAATAAATTCCTGCTTGATATGATCACCCTTTAATGTCACTGCCTCTTTGCCGTCAATATAGACAGGGGCAATAGGTTTTTCCGACGCTCCTGGTAAACTAATCCCAATATTAGCGTGACGGCTTTCCCCAGGTCCGTTAACCACACAGCCCATGACGGCAATCTTTAATTGCTCAACGCCCGGATATTGTTTTTTCCAATGTGGCATTTTTAATTTAATATGAGCGTTAATATCCTGCGCTAAGTATTGAAAATAATTACTACTAGTCCGCCCGCACCCAGGGCAGCTGGTTACAGAGGGCGCAAAATAACGGAATCCCATTGACTGCAAGATTTCTTTACACACCTCAACTTCCTTGGCGCGAGTCACATTCGGCTCAGGCGTTAAAGAAGCACGAATGGTATCACCTATGCCTTGCTCCAATAAAATCGACAAAGCCGCTGCACTTGAAACGGCCCCTTTAATATTCGCACCCGCCTCGGTTAACCCAAGGTGAAGGGCGAAATCACATTGGCTGGCTAACTGTTTATAAACCGCCACCATGTCTTGCAGAACTGACATCTTAACACTCAAAATTATTTTTTCTTTAGGCAAACCAAGCTTAAGGGCGTATGCCGATGAGCGCATCGCGCTTTCAACCATCGCCGTACGCGTTACCTCGCTAAAATCTTTTGGTTTGGAGGATTTGGCATTCACATCCATTAATTCAGTCAATAATTCCTGATCTAACGACCCCCAGTTAACCCCAATCCGTACGGCCTTTCCATTATCAATGGCAATCTTAACTATTTGAGCAAAATTATCATCATGTAAACGCCCCTTGCCCACGTTACCTGGATTAATACGGTATTTATCCAATAATTTAGCGGCCTCAGCATTTTTGCTTAATAGCGTATGTCCATTAAAATGAAAATCACCAATAATGGGTGTTTTGATACCTTCCGCGCGCAGGCGTTTGATTACTTTAACCGCACCTGCCGCCGCTTCATGGTCATTGACCGTCCAACGCACCAACTCAGAACCGGCTTCAATTAATTCAATAGTCTGTTTATAAGTAGCTTCAACGTTAGCAGTCGGCGTATCAGTCATGGACTGAATACGGATAGGAAACTCACTGCCTAGTTTTAAGGAACCAATGGTCACCGTTGGGGTTTTTCGACGAATTATGGGAGACATTTTTGTCTTGCAAATTTTAGGTAAATGTTATAATTGTTCGATATTATATGTAATCGATATGGGAAAAGCAATAGGAACGAAGGTTTTGCCATGGAAATCTTTTTAGCAAAAACTCAAGGCTTCTGCGCAGGGGTTGCTAGCGCGATTGATATTGTCGAATTAGCACTTAAAACCTACGGGACCCCCTTGTTTGTGTATCATGACATTGTTCATAACACATCCGTTGTCAATGATTTAAAGACACGGGGCGTTGTTTTTGTGGAAGATTTAAATGACGTCCCCCAAGGCTCACGCATCATTTTCAGCGCCCATGGTGTACCACCTGAGATCATTGCCCAAGCCCGTCAACGTAAACTTAAATTTGTGGATGCCACATGCCCCTTGGTCACCAAGGTCCATAAAGAAGCTGTAAAATTCTCCAGCCAGACAATAGATACCGTCCTGATTGGCCATCTGGGCCACCAAGAACTAATCGGCACCTCTGGGTACGTAAAACCTGAACTCTTACACATTATTGAAAATGAAGCTGATGTTGATAAGTTAAATATTGATGCCAATAAAAGTGTCGCCTACATCACACAAACAACGCTGTCGGTCGATGAAACCAAGGGCATTATAGAGAAATTAAAACGTAAATTCCCAAAATTAGTCGGCCCGCCCCGGTCAGACATTTGTTATGCAACCCAAAACAGGCAAGATGCAATCAAAGATTTAGCACGCAGCTGTGATGTTATCATTATTTGCGGCTCACCCCACTCTTCAAATAGCAACCGCCTGCGGGAAACCGGGGAACAACTAGGTATCCAAAGCTATATTATTGATACAGCCTCAGAATTGGATTGCTCTATTTTAAAGGACAAAAAGAAAGTCGGTTTAAGTTCCGGCGCTTCTGTCCCCCGTTTTCTAGTTGATGACATTATTAATAAAATTAAAGCGCATTATAAGAATGTTACGGTTCATGAATTTGATAATCCTGAAAAAAACATCGTCTTTCCCGTGCTCCAATTTACAGAATAAACATGGCTAAATTAATCATTGATAACATTGAATATGTCGTAGCTGATGGAAAACAAATTGCTGAGGCTTGTGAAACTGCCGGCATCCCCTTTAGCTGTAATTCCGGCGTCTGCGGAACCTGCCAGATTGAACTCTTAGAAGGCGCTGATAATTTAGGCCCCTTGAATAAGGAAGAAGAAGAATTAGGCATGGACCGAAATCACCGTCTAGGGTGCCAATGCAGTATTATTTCAGGGACAGTCAAGGTTACCTACTAAGATGTTTATACTCCAAGAAACCCCGATTGATATTATCCAAACAAAAAAATACGCTACGGCAATGACCGGCGCCTTTGTTTCTTTTGAGGGCCTTGTCCGCGCAGATCAAAACAAGGGCAGT
>CAZCHB010000252.1:848-2662 GCA_964498235.1 uncultured Planctomycetales bacterium | reverse complement strand
GAGATCTTATATAAAAATGAATTGGGACGATTGGTGACTATTGATGCTAAATTGATTGAAAACGCGGTTGGAATGATTTTACAGAATTCTATTCGGTATTCTTCAATGCGTTCTACCATTCAAGTTAATTCATTAATGGATGGCGATCAGTGCCTTATCGTTGTTGAAGACGCGGGTGAGACATTGATGCGTCGCTTGTTTAATGAGTTATCCAGAGATGATGCTGATCCTGACTTAGCAGGTGAAGGGGTTGGGATTAATATGGCTGAGATTATAGCTAAGATGCACGATGGGAAATTAATATATAAAAAGGGGCGGCAAACAGGAGTTAGATTTGAATTTAGGATTCCTTTTAATTAGGCGATAGAGCATGTATAAGGATATTTCAGATTCAAGAATCTTAGTTGTTGATGATGAGGGTTCAACCCGGTCGTTGCTAAGGGTTATTCTAAAAGACTATCAAGTAATAGATGTTTCAAGTGGGATTGACGCTCAAGCAAAGCTTATAAAAGAATCTTTTGATTTAGTGCTTATTGACCAACATTTGCCGGATACGTTGGGAATGACATTAGTAAAAGAAATCGTAAACAAATGTAAGCGTACTGCCGTTATCATGGTGACGGGAGATGAGCAAGACACGGTATTGATTGAGGCATTGCAAGCAGGAGCCTTTGATTTTATCGTAAAGCCGTTTGAAGCTGTATTTTTGAGGCATACGGTCGTAAGAGCTCTTAATTATATTAGAATTCTCAAAGAAAAGGACTTGTTAGAGGAGGTTCGAACTAAACAAGAGAAAGAGTATCAGCAACGATTGGAAAATGAGGTTATTACAAGAACAAATGAAGCTGTTCAAGCAAAAGTGAAAGCTGAAAAAGCTAATCAAGCAAAGTCAGAGTTCTTGGCTAATATGAGCCATGAATTACGAACCCCTATGCATGGTATTCTAAGTTTCTCAAAGTTTGGCTTAGACCGGATTGGGAAAATAGATAATAAAAAAATTTATCAATATTTTTTCGATATAAAGATGTGTGGGGAGAGATTGCTGCTGTTGTTAAACGGGTTACTTGATTTATCTAAGCTGGAGCAAAAAAGGGTTGAATATAAATTTGAGAACATGAGCTTAGAAAGCATAGTTAAGGCTGTCATTAGTGAATTTAGCGGTTTGGCTTTAGATAAGAATATCACAATTACTTACAAGAATGATGCAAGAGATGACAGTGTTTTTATTGATGCTGAACGCATAAGGCAGGTAGTTGGAAATTTGCTTTTTAATGCGATTAAATTTTCTAATCCAGGTCAGGATGTTGAGGTTAGAATAAAAGAAGAAGGTGGCGGTTTAGATTGTGCAATTGTTGATTATGGTGTTGGTATCCCAGATGATGAATTAATTAGCATATTTGACCCGTTTGTTCAAAGCACGATTACAAAAAATGGCGCAGGCGGGACTGGTTTGGGGCTTAGTATTGCGAGAAATATAATTCAAGATCATCAGGGTCGTATTTGGGCGGAGCCATCATTAAAGCAGGGCGCAGTATTTCATTTCTTTCTCCCGTTTCGTAATAGCTAATCTTCTTATGCTTGCCTCTCTTTGTTATTCTACAGTTTTTTATTATAGCCTTAAGATTTAAACTCAATAATTGATAATAGTTCTTGATAAAGCGGTTGTTGTAGCGGAGAATAGAAAACTGGTTCTTGTTAAAGGATTAAAAGTAGGCTGGTGTTGTTCTAAAAACAAGAAAAGAGAAACATGGTTCAGTTTGTTCTATTTTTTCTGCTTCTTCTTGTACATATTTTATTCCCGAAAGCAATTGTTG
>CAZCHB010000252.1:0-838 GCA_964498235.1 uncultured Planctomycetales bacterium | reverse complement strand
TACATGCTCTCCAACAATCTGAGGATAATATACAATTGGATCCAATTGTTGTCTCTCCACTACGTAGTCATCAGCTGGTTAATAGAAGTGCCGAATCAGTTTCAGTCTTTACTAGTCAAGATATCCATCAATTGCCTGCTGATAATCTAAGCGAAGTGTTGATTTATATGCCAGGGGTAGGTATTCAGTCTTCTGGAATCTTTGGTCAATCTACTGCTATTTCAATGAGGGGGGCTTCCTCACGGCAGGTTCTGGTTATGGTGGACGGTATTCCATTTAACACACAATTATCTGGTCAGGCAAATCTTAGTAAGATTCCTTTGAATGATGTTAAGCGTATTGAAGTAATTAGAGGAGGAGATTCGAGCAGTTGGGGTTCAAGTTTAGGCGGTGTGGTTAATGTTATTACGAAGGATACGGGTGTTGGTAAAAAGCCAGTTGTTAAATTAACAACTATGTTTGGTCAAATGGCTAAGAATGAGGAGGCTTTAGAAGTTTCATGGGGTAAAGGAGATTTTGGATTTATTTCAACGGGAAGTTTTCTGCGCGCGGATGGTAATTTAGCGCAAAGTAAAACTCAGGAAATAAATAATATGACGAAAGTCTCATATGATTTTAATGGCACTGTTAAGGTTAATGCATCCTTTGGGTATAGCGGTGCGCGGTTACGTTATGGTCCAACTCAAACATCACGTATTTTTAATCAACCTTACATTTCACGATACGGCAAGCTAAGGCTAGATTTAAGTGAGGGGAATCATAATTGGGAAGCGGCATATAAATTTAATGATCAGGATATTCATTCAAGAACCAATAATTCAACAACAAATGCTGAAAT
>CAZCHB010000251.1:334-2671 GCA_964498235.1 uncultured Planctomycetales bacterium | reverse complement strand
GTATTCATTGATGTAATAGGTTTTAATAATACCGCTGCCCGTGCGAGGCGTTGAATATTTATAATCAAACCCTTCGGCAATCCCTTTGCGTTCCCGGTCATCCACATGCAGGATTAATTTCGCATTCTGATTAATTTTTAAACGAATTGTTGTGAGCAAAAATAACCCAAAATCTTTTTTCTTTCCTGGAATAAATGTAATCCAAGGCTCATCTTTTAAATCAAAGGTGTATTTCGGCAAATACATGACGGGAATTCGACCGATATACAATCTAATTCCCCGAGCTACGGCTTTATCATTTTGATAATAATCAAGTCGACGGGTTTTCAAACAGAAATGGGGTTGATCATGATCACAGGTGGTTAAATACACATCGGTCATTTGATAGGACGTTTCCGTTACCTTATCAATTTGTTTCCCATTTAAATAAAAAGGATTATTGGCGATCTTGGCATCTTCGAAGGTGCCGGTTGATTGATCAAAATTATACACAGCTTTCTTCGCATCAATTTGTGTGGTTGCTGTTTCTAAATAAACATTCCCGTCGGCAGTTGCCCTATTTTTACTACGGTCCACTTCAATATCATCCGCAGACAAGGTGGCCCCTTTGCCTTTGATCGTCACATTCCCACTCGCTTTGGCTTTATTATCCGCCGCTGAATAGCTGACCTTATCCCCTTGAAGTTCTACCGTGGATGGCCCTTCTTTGGAGGCAAAAGAATTTTGGACTTGATCTGTGGAAGGAAATAAATCTTGCGCCCACGCACTGAAGGGGAACGCAAGAATAAAAAACATCACAATGCCTTTAAGCATGTTGTTGGGCATCCATCACCAATACATAAGCACCAATTAAACCGGCATCATCTTTAAAATGAGCCCGTTTGATGCGCACTATTTTACCTTGAAGGCTCATGCAACGTCGTCGAATAACTTGACGAATCACAGGGAAGAGAAATTGTTCATTATGCGACACTCCGCCACCAATCACCACAAGCTCAGGGTTTAATAAATTAATGATCCCCACCAAACCATCACCAACACGTGTGCCTGCTTGACGCCAAAATGCCAATGCCTTGCGATTCCCCTGCCTTGCTTTGGCTTTCATCGCTTTCATTTCTTCCCCGGCATTACCCATGAATGTTCCTGCTAAATCAAATAATTCTTTATTACCGACATACCGTTCAAAACAACCCCAACCCCCACACGTGCACGCTGGCCCCTCTTGATTCAATGGCGTGTGACCTAATTCACCTGCGGCATTAGCGACGCCTCGGTATAAACGGCCATTTAAGATTAAGCCCGCCCCAACACCAGTACCCAATGTCAAACACACCATATTCTTAACGCCACGGCCAGCCCCAAATTGTGATTCCGCAAGCGTAATCACCTTAACATCATTATCGATAAAGACTTTCAACCCTGTTTTCAATTTTAATAAACGTGATAAGGGTACATTTTTCCAGCCAGGAATATTAGGCAAAAATCGAACAATGCCTTGTTGAGGATTAATGAGCCCAGGCAATCCAATGCCAATGCCCGCAATAGACTTCTTTGTTAATTTTGTCGTCGTGATTAACGCATCAATGTGATGCGCTAATGCATCAATCAATTTGGTTTTTGAAGAGCTAAAAGTCTTTGTAGGTAAAGAGTTTCGCGCAATGACTTTACCCTTGTGATCCACAATACCTAACTTAATATTGGTGCCACCCACATCAACTGCTACAACGTAAGTTTTCATAACAGACACTATTTTCTATCTGGGATTAAAGGGAGTTAAACAGCTTAAATACTATATATAGTATGGTTAATTTAAATATTTGATAGATATTGTAACGAAAACTGGCGAGAACTTCAAAAGATTTTATCCTGATTTTACTTAACTTTTATAGGCACCAAAAGCCACCACACAGTTGCGGCCTTGCGATTTGGCACGGTATAAAGCCCAATCAGCCTTATCCACAAGTTCTTCTAATGCTTTGCCATCGGTAGGAAAAATTGAAATGCCTGCAGAAAGACTAATACGGATTGTATTGTCATAAGCCCGAATATGCTTATTAGAGGCACAACGGCGAATACGCTCAGCCACCACCCTTGACCCATCTAAATCGGTATCTGGTAATACCACACAAAATTCTTCTCCCCCATACCGCCCAACAATATCAATTTCCCGCACATTTTCTTTAATGATTTGGCCGATCTCATGCAACACCTGATCTCCTGTCAAATGACCATATTGATCATTGATCATTTTAAAATGATCGGCATCAATCATCATGAACGATAATTTGGTTTTACGTAAACGGCAACGTTTGATTTCTTCATCAAAGCGTTCAATAA
>CAZCHB010000251.1:0-324 GCA_964498235.1 uncultured Planctomycetales bacterium | reverse complement strand
CTGTAATCGCTAATGTTTCAATGTCTTTGTACAATTTGATACGGCGAAGCGCTAATGCAAACTGATGGGCCAAGATGACAAACTTTTCTTTATCGCGTTCAGGCACACCTTTGTAGGCTAGCACACCTAATTTTTTCTCTTTGCTCTTTAACACAAAAATACTGTAGTCATTAGGCAATACCGTTGAATCACCTTCGCCCGCATTTTCCATTAATTGAATATCATCAATGATAATATTCTCTTTAAGACGTCGACGGAAAATATTAAATGCATCAATCTCATCAAAATTAGAGGAAATTTCTTTAGTCATTTCATAAAGGGTAA
>CAZCHB010000250.1:772-2686 GCA_964498235.1 uncultured Planctomycetales bacterium | reverse complement strand
CAGTCAACAGCAATTAAAATCAGCGATTGTCTACTTGCAGGGTAAGATGAAGGCTTCCGTCTAGAGCTTATATGTACGTTAATTGTATACGTATTTAAGTTTTAATGTTCAGTTTATTATTAACCTTCCCCAGCTATTCTCTATTATTCTTATTGCGTATCATCTAAATATTTCTTGACTTTGTTCTATCGCCTGATAATCTTAATCCTACATATACGTCAAATATAAACTTATTTAAGTTTGAAAGGAAAAGAAATGTTAAGAAGGTTCATGGGGGTAGTGTCATTTGCTGTTTTTCTAGGAATGCCGTTGCTTTGGGGGGAGGAAACAATATTGCCTGAGATTGTGATTAGCGCTAAGAAAGATGATGCGCGCACGGATGTATTGCCGGCAGTGGAAGGTGCAAAGATTTACGCAGGCAAGAAAACATCAGTGATTAATTTGAATCAGGCTCCTGAAATTGTTAATAATAATTTCCGTCAAGCTTTACAGAAAACACCAGGTCTTTTGCTAAGTGAAGAATCTTCACCGTTGCTGAGTATCGGCTATCGCGGTCTTGAACCTCACCGGGCTCAATTTACTCAAGTTTTAAAAGATGGCGTTCCCATTCACGCGGATATGTTTGGTTATCCTGAAGCTTACTATGTTCCTGTCCTGCAGACAGTTGATCATGTTGAATTTATCCGCGGCGGAGGGTCGCTGATGTATGGTCCCCAACCTGGAGGGGTTTTAAATTTTGTGACTAAGGATCCTGTTGTGTCTACGCCCGTATCTTTAACGATTGAGAATAGTTTAGGAAGTCATGACCTGTACTCTAATTATACGCGCTTAAGTGGTACCAGGGGAATTATCGGTTATAGCGGGTATTATCATCATCGTCAATCGCAGGGTTTTCGGGATAATAATAGCCAATTTGCTTTGTCTTCCGGGGGAACAAATTTTAAACTTCAACAAGGTGATGCAACGGTTTGGACGGTTGACCTAGATGTATACGGTGAAGAACATGGTGAACCAGGAGGGTTAACTCGTGCGGATTTTGATACTAATCCTTCAAAAACAAACCGTTTGAATGATCGTTTCGAGTTAAACCGTTATGCGGGTGTCATATCAATGGAGAAATCTGTTGATGAGCAACGGTTCTTAGAGTTAAAAGGTTTTGGAGGGCTTTATGAACGTCTTAGTTGGAGACAGCGTAGTTCAGCGGCCAGTAATTTCGGGACAGCCCCCAGCGGTGCTAATGGGTTTACCAATGATATTGAAAGTCAGAAATTTTTAACAGCTGGTGCTGAAGGAAGGATACGCCAAGATTACGTTTTTGCTGGTTCTTTACAGAATACCTTTTCAGCAGGAATACTTTATTATCATGTGACATCCCCCCGTATTGATAAACGAGGGGCCGCGGCGGACGCAGAGGATGGGACAATCCGTAAGGACGCTGACCGTTATTTGAATGCGGCTTCAGTATTCGCTGAAAATATTTTTCGGGTTGGACGTTTATCTATTACGCCTGGTGTCCGTTTAGAGAGTATTTGGCAGTCTGTGAGAGAGAATATTAATTTAGATAAGACCACGGTTGCTTTAGCGGATAAATCTGACTACCGTTTTGTTCCTTTGGCTGGATTGGGGACATCGTATGAATTACAATCTGATTTAGAAGCCTATGGTAATATTTCTCAAGGTTACCGGCCAAAGATATTTACTCAAGCCGTACCGACGGGAAGCGGTCAAGTGGTTAATGATGACTTGGAGGAAGGTAAATCGTGGCAGGCGGATATCGGCTTGCGCGGTAAGTTGTCAGGATATTTTTCTTGGGATACCAGCTTGTTTTACATGCGTTTTAAAGATCAAATAGGAACCTCTGGTGTAACTGTTGAGAATGTCGGTGATGCAAGGCATATGGGGGCTGAATTATCA
>CAZCHB010000250.1:336-762 GCA_964498235.1 uncultured Planctomycetales bacterium | reverse complement strand
GAATTATCAGGGGAAATTGATTTTATCAGTTTATATGACCGTTTAAGTCAAACAGAGTATCAAAAGCAGGTAGGTTCCTTAAGTTTGTTTGTAAATATTATGGCGCTTGACGCGGAGTTTATTAAGGGGCCCAATGACGGCAAAAGGCCTCAGTACGCACCTGATTTTATATTTAAGACGGGTATTCAATATGATTATCACAGCAGAGGAAAGATTCGTTTTGCAGGGACTTTTGTTGATGATCATTTTGCTAATGATACTAACACGGCCCAATTTAATGTTCCATCTTATAAGGTTTGGGACTTAACAGGTGAGTTAAATCTTATTGAAGAGAAACTTGTTTTCTTTGGGGGTATTAATAATATATTTGGTGAAGAGTATTTCTCCCGCGTAAGGGCTGATGGGATTGATCCAGCGGATGGGCGG
>CAZCHB010000250.1:0-326 GCA_964498235.1 uncultured Planctomycetales bacterium | reverse complement strand
TAATATGGTAATTCTTTTTCAAAAAGGCGGACCGATCATGTGGCCGCTGTTACTTACATCGTTAGTCGCGGTCGCAGTAGTGGTTGAACGGCTTATCTTTATTGCCCGTGAACGAGCCTGGCGCTCTCCTTTGGTGGTTGAACAAATCCTTGCCCATGTTGAACGAGGTGCTATTGATGAGGCTGTCAAATCGGGAGAAGCAGCACAGGATTTTGTGGCGCGCACGCTTGTTTATGGATTAACTCACCGTGAGCAGTCTTTTGCCAATGCGCTTTTACTGGCGTCGAATAAAGAACTAAAACGCTTTAGCCAGGGGCTATCAACGC
>CAZCHB010000249.1:0-2701 GCA_964498235.1 uncultured Planctomycetales bacterium | reverse complement strand
AATAATATTCCCACTGCAGATTTTAGGTTGATTGCTAATCAGGCAGCGCTTAAAGCCAATGAAGATTTCTTGCCGGCGATGCAAAAGACCCGTAAGGCAGGATATGATGGCAAGGGTGTTTTTAAGATTGCATCCAAGGAAGATATTGGCGGTGCGTTTAATGAGCCTAGTGTTTTAGAGCAGTTTGTGGATTTTGACAAGGAAATCGCGGTGATTGCCGCGCGTAATGCCAAGGGCGAAACAGCGCTTTATCCGACGGTTGAGATGGTCTTTCACCCAACTAAGAATTTAGTTGAGTTTCTTGCCAGCCCTGCTAATATCACAGAGGTTGTTAATCTGGAAGCCCGACGTATTGCTTTAGAATTAGTGGCCAATCTCAGATTCGTGGGCGTTCTGGCGGTTGAGATGTTTGTTACCAAGGACGGCCGTGTTTTAGTCAATGAAATAGCCCCGCGAGTTCATAACAGCGGGCATCATACGATTGAAGGTAATTTTACATCGCAGTTTGAGCAGCATTTACGGGCGGTGATGGGATTGCCGCTGGGAAACACTGATAGCACATCGCCAGCGGTTATGGTTAATATTCTAGGTTATGAAGGATTTTCAGGCAAGGCGCGTTATGAAGGGGTAGAAGAAGCGCTGGCTTTAGGCGGTGTTTACATCCATTTGTATGGTAAAGACATTACCAAACCGTACCGTAAGATGGGGCATGCGACAATTATTGGGCATGACCTTAAAGAAGCCTTAGCAAAAGCACATCAAGTCAAAGAATTAATTAAGGTGAGGGTTTAATTTGGGTAAAGCTATCGTAGGTATTATAATGGGAAGTCAGTCAGACCTCAATATCATGGGGGCCGCGGCTGAACTGCTAGAAGAATTTGCTATCCCTGTTGAGGTGACGGTTGTCTCAGCCCACCGCACCCCAAAACGCATGTTTGATTACGCAGCCTCTGCCGAAAAACGCGGACTTAAGGTGATTATTGCTGGTGCCGGCGGTGCCGCTCATTTGCCTGGAATGGTGGCATCTATTACGACTTTGCCGGTTATCGGTGTGCCGGTTAAATCAGCTAACTCATTAAACGGTTTTGATTCATTATTATCTATAGTGCAAATGCCGGACGGTATTCCTGTTGCGACCGTGGCGGTCAACGGTGCAAAGAATGCGGGTATTCTTGCCGCTGAGATTATTGCGTTATCAAATAAAAGCGTGGCCAATAAATTAAAAACGCATAAGGTTGCGCTTAGGGAAAAAGTTGAACAATCTGTTAAGACCATTGCACGCAAAGGCTTTAAGGCTGTGCGTGATCAAGTGAAGCGATAAGACATGTTTGTTGACCCGCAGGGAATTTCCTCACATAGTCATATCCGTCAAGATATCCGTTTTTTGATGGGCTTATTGGCTGATGTTATCCGCGAGCAGGAAGGCGAAGATTTGGTCGTCAAGATCGAGCAAATCCGCAGTCTAGCCAAAGAAATCCGCGTCGAGCATAATCCCTTGATTATTGAAACTCAAAAGAAAATGATTAATTCGTTAACGTTGACTGAAAGCTATCAGGTTGCCCGAGCTTTCACGATTTATTTTCAGTTGGTCAATATCGCTGAAGAAGTCCAGCGTATCCGACGTTTGCGCGATTATGACCGCAGTGACGATGTTTTGCAGGACATGTCGCTGAGGAAATTATTTAAAGATTTGATGGAGCAGGATTTTACGCCTAAGGAAATCGCCGCGTTTTTATCGGAGAGCCAGATTGAGCCGGTATTAACCGCGCATCCGACGGAAGCTAAGCGCCGCACGGTCTTGGATCACTTGTTTTATATCTCAGGGCAATTGATTCAATTAAACCGTCCGGACTTAACCTACACTGAGCAAGATGTATTGACCAAGCGCGTTAAAGAAACGCTTGAGATTCTTTGGCAGACATCCGAGGTGCGCGGACGTAAGGTTGAAGTTCTTGATGAGGTTGATCAGACCATGTATTACTTTGACCGCACTATTATTGAGGTGGTTGCTAATATCCACGATAAGATTTATCGTGAGTTTTTTCGGCTTGGTGCGCCGTTGGCGCATCGCGACATTAAGCCGTTCTTGCGTTTTGGTTAATGGGTGGGTGCTGACCGCGACGGGAATCCAAATGTAACGGCATTAGTCACCCAGACTACGGCAAATAAACAGCGTCATGTTGTTGTTGGTTTTTATTTAGAAGCAATTGAAGGTTTTATCCGCCGTTTTAGCCAATCTGATCAATATGTTGATGTGTCCAAACGTTTAATGGAGTCGATTGACGCAGATGGGAAGATCCTGCCTGATTTAGCAAAAGATTTAGAACGGTATGAGACGCATGAGATATACCGTAAAAAGTTTTCTTTCATTCATCGGCGGTTAACCTTAGTTTTAGTCGGCAGTAAAGGTGCGTATAAGGAATGTTCCCAATTTGTTGAAGATTTGGAAATTATACAGGAAAGTTTATTGAAATTTAAAGGACAGTGGGCCGCACACGGTGATCTTGAGCGCTTGATTATTCAGGCCCAAACCTTTGGTTTTCATTTAGCCCGCCTGGATTTCCGTGATCATTCACGAAAACTGCGTGTTACCATTGAGGAGATCTTTAAAGGCCCGGTTGTTCTGGATGAATTGGTAAAGGCTATTGCCGCTGATGCGCCAAAGAAACTGCCTGAGGTTAGTTCACCTGATGCTAAGGAC
>CAZCHB010000248.1:0-2721 GCA_964498235.1 uncultured Planctomycetales bacterium | reverse complement strand
GCCCAAAAGCAAAAATTGTTAGAAAAATGACCCCTCCTATAAAGGCCGTATTTTTGTCAGTGGTAAACTTTAAAAATTGATAAATAAAAAATACGATAGCTGCAATAATCCCAATATTAAAAACTGCAAGGGTCATAACAGAAGCCCCAAAAAACTTAAAAAGCAGGGCATTCAAATAAGGCGATAACGGCCCCCACAAAAAAGCTAAATCTTTATATAAAATATCACCATTAATAATGCGCCACGGGACATAAACTTCCCTGCCGTAATCAATCAGCACATCTGCCCATTTCTGCCAGCTTATAATAAGCATGACCGTCCCTATAAGCAAAAGTAAGAGCGGATATACATATTTCTCATATTTGCTAAATTGGCTGTTATTCATGTATCTTCTTCTTTATAAAAGAAGCGGCGTAGTCGCTTTGTTTATTTAATAAGACAAATATTTCATTGCTGACGACCAGCTCATTTGGGATATGTCGGCTTGTCGATAAAATAACACCGCAAGGTTCGAAATTACCTAAGGAATAGTCAAAGGAGGCGGACGCATTAACCACATTGACATGCTCCATCCGAAAGGAACGGCCGATGCTTTTCATGCGCTGTAATAATAAATACTCCCTCTGTAACCCAACCGTGTCCCCCCATAAATCATAAACCAGTCCGATATCGTAACAGTTCTGTTGAATAAGAGCATCCAGCGCCTTAACAACGTCATTATGCTTATTGCTTAAATTCATTAAATACTGTTCCTGCCGGGGCGTCCTTAAAATATTATTTTTACCTAATAATGGCCGTGTTGAATAAAATACTGCTACGCATAATGCCATCACAAATAATCCCCCTAAGATAAGCTTAGGTGCGGCCTTGATTCTGCAGATGATGACCGCTATAACAGGAGCAAACAAGATCAAAGAAGGCAGTAAAAATCTGCTGCCAGCGCTATTAAATTTAATCACCCCACAGACAAGTACTACGCCGCAGACAAGACAAAACAGAAATATTCTTATCCTATGTGTAAATTGGGATTCTTTTAATACAATAACAATGCCGGCAAAAAAAGCAAGCAAGGCATGGAATGGATTGGATGCGTAACTTTCATCTGGCGGGTTAAAAGAAAACTGTAATTCAATATGCCGATTTATATTTTCTAATATGCCCCACTGGGAATTAATAAAAGAAAGGTTGGAACGCGGGGAGAAATTATAAGGATAGTATAAAATATCTTTTAAATACCTTAGATCATCTATCCAAGGTAAAGATATGCACAAGAATATTCCGGCAAATAACAAATATTGCTTAATGCCCAGTTTACTTTTAGAAAGAAAAAGAACGCTAAAAGGAAGAATCACCAAGAATCCGTTGATTTTAGTCAAGAAAATAAGCCCTGCCGCAACGGTTGTCATGCACAAATCAAGGATGTCTTTGCTATTTGTATACTTATAGCCAAAATAAATAAAAATAATGACCCATAAAGACAGCGTGTAATCATTAAGCGCACTGGATGCCTGCATGATCCCAAGCGGTAATGACGCAATCACAAGCAGACTTACCAATATTTCCCGTCGGGTTAGCAAAAGTGTTTTGCCGAGTAATGATACCGAGCACAGCGTGAGAATCATGGCAAAAAATTGTGGGATATTTGCCCAATAATCACCTCCGCTTAAAAGATAAAGATGGGCCTGCACATAGCTAGTCAGGGGTGGACTAAATAATTGACGTGTAATATGAGTTGGGTATGGTGATGTTTCACCGTTCTGGATCCAATGGACAACCCGGGACAGATGATACGCTAACACATCAAAAGAAGCTGGAGCGGAATAAACTACGTTCACAAAAACCAAAACAGATAAGAAAATAACAGCTGCTATTAACAGAACCTCATCTGTCATTAATGGATCTTTAACTAGCGGATGGGAGGGGAAACCTTTTTTTCGAGGTAATGACCATAGGGCTATGGAAAAAAGACCTGTTACAAAAAGCCAAAACAAAAAAACATTAAATTCATTAAGTACGTGGTAATAACTTAATACCTGGGTTGCAATTAAGACCAATAGATGCCAGAAAATAAATGAAATTATCAATAATTCCGGAAATGATCGACGGAAAGAAATTCTTCTTAAACATAGAAGAATAAAACCATAGGCTAAAAAAGGCCAGATTATCATCAATGATGATTATAATCCAGCCCTTTAGAAGTACCTATCGAATTTTTCTTCTTTATATGGTGCTTGCCAGCATTTCCGTCGGCTTAGACTTCTGCATTAATTCACTTAAGAACGGCAGGGTGGTGGCAGGTGTTATTTCAATTAATTTAGGCAATACCGCCCCAAAATTACTTAATTGGGCCATATCTTTTTGAGTAAATGGAATAATCATACCCTTACTGTCACGCTTGATGATAAAATTTGAATTAGCTAGGTCGATACCGCCTGTTGGGGCATCATTATTAGTCATCATAGCCTGATTATTCCCCGACTTTAACGTTCCATCTGGAAATGTTTCTGTATTCTGAATGGAGTAACGCACTTTTAGCACATCTTTCATATCTTCAGCTGGATAAAGCGCCCAAGGATTAATAGTAAATAAACCAAAAACACCTTTCCTATAAATAAAAAAATAATCAACACAACTAAAAATACGATTATAATAAACAATAGTACGAGCTAAAAAGCATGAAGGCACAACACCCCCAGAAGAGAAAAAATCTCCTCATAATTA
>CAZCHB010000247.1:644-2750 GCA_964498235.1 uncultured Planctomycetales bacterium | reverse complement strand
ATGTCATTGCATCCGTCGCTAAAGATTGATAAAGCTAGTGTTACCGCGCGGTCTGTCCAGACGCGTATTGAACGTATTAAAGAATTAATGAAAAAAGGCCTATGGAAAGATGAATCAAACATCAATGGTCTTCCTAAAACCAAGATTGTGCGTGTAAAGGCGAAGAAAAAAGTTAAGGCTGAAGAAGGCGCGGCAGCTTCTGGCGAGGCCGCGGCTCCTGCTGCTGCGGCAAAACCAGCGGCTAAACCTGCTGCAGGCGCTAAAAAGTAAAACCTAACATGATCAAGTTTATCTTTTGCTCATCAGTAATGCTTATGCTGGTTTTAACCGGCATAGGAAATGCTGATGAGCATTTTCCTTTTTTAGGGGAAATTAAAAAAGGTTCCGTGAATGTGCGGGCGGGTGCTAATACGAATTTTGAAGCTGTTGATAAATTGCCTCAGGGCGCAGAAGTTGTTGTTTTAGCCCAGAATTTTGAATGGTATAAGATTCAAATCCCTTTAACAGCGTCGGCCTATATCCGAGCGGATTATATTAAGGACCACGGGTCAAATGTCGGAGAGGCTATCGGGGATAAGGTCAATGTGCGCTGTAAGCCGAAGAGTGAATCTTCTGCGGTGGGGCAGATTATGCGTGGGGAGACAGTTAAGCTTATTGAAAAACAAGGTGAGTGGTGGAAAATTGAACCTCCCTCCTCCGGGACGGCTTGGGTGCATGCGGATTTTGTTCAATTAAAAAATCAGTCAGCCGGCTCTCATATGCGAAAAGCGATTGATCGGAATGTAATTCTTGAAGTGCAAAAGCCTAAGGTAATAGAGGAACCTAAGGTTGAGTTAATTACAATGACAGGTGTCATTGAGCGTTTGGATACGGCAATCGATGGTAAATTTCATTATCAATTGGCTGTTGACGGCAAGCCAGTTCTTTTTCTGCTTGATGCGCCTCATCTTGGCCGCTTTGGGTCTTCGCCTGTCAGTGTGGAAGGGATCCGCGTAGATGAGGGTAAACCGCTAGCTTATCCTGTCATAAATATTAAAAAAGTTTCGTTGATTCTTTAATGTTTGATGCCGCTATTTTAATCTTATTTGCCGTTGTTCCGGCGATTGTCCTTCATGAAGTTGCCCATGGTTTTGCCGCTTATAAATTAGGTGATCCAACCGCAAAGAATCTTGGAAGATTAACTCTTAATCCTATCAAGCATGTTGACCTTATCGGCAGTGTCATTGTGCCCGGAGGGCTTTATTTAGCGTACAAATTTGGATTAACGCCTTCATTAATTTTATTCGGCTGGGCTAAACCGGTTCCAGTTGATTTTCGCCAGTTAAGGTGGCGGCGGTTAGGGATGGTTATTGTTGCTGCCGCCGGTCCTTTGGTTAATATTATTTTGGCTTTACTTTTAATACAACTCTATAAAGTTCCTCAGTTAGAAGTTTGGTCGTATGTATTCTGGTGGGGGATGATGCTTAATTTAACTCTGGCTGTTTTTAATTTAATGCCGATTCCGCCGCTGGATGGTTCGCGTATTGTGATGGGAATTTTGCCGGCAAATTTACTTAAACATTATGTTAAGCTTGAACCATACGGATTATTTATTGTTATTATTCTTTTGCAATTTGGCATGTTAAGATTTCTTTATCCGGTGATTAGCACTATTGCTTTTTTAATGGGGATTCAATTATGATTAAACGCATTGATGTGGCTCTTAAGGCTAATTCTTATCAGATCCTGATTGGATATGATATTTTTAGTCAGTTCCCGTCGCATATTAAAAATCTAAATCTAGGTAAGGATGCGGTTATTATTTCTCATCCGGTGATTGAGCGCCTGCACGGGGTTAAACTAGCCTCGGCATTGAAAAAAGCAGGATACACGGTAAAAGTATTTAATGTGCCTGAGGGAGAATCCAGTAAATCAGCGGCGTGTGCCCTGCGCTTAATAGAACAAATTGCCGCGTATGATGTTAACCGTAAAATATTTGTAATCGCCTTAGGCGGCGGTGTTATTGGTGATCTAGCTGGTTTTGTTGCCGCTATTTATAAGCGGGGTGTTCCTTATATACAGGTACCGACGACGTTGTTAGCCCAAGTTGATTCTTCCATTGGCGGT
>CAZCHB010000247.1:0-634 GCA_964498235.1 uncultured Planctomycetales bacterium | reverse complement strand
AACAGCCATTGATTTAAAATATGGAAAGAATTTAGTCGGGGCCTTTTACCAGCCTAAATTAGTTTATACGGATACAAAGGTTTTAAAAACATTGACCCGCCGGCAAATTCAAAATGGATTGGCTGAGGCGGTTAAATACGGCGTTATCGATAATCCTCGGTTATTTACCTATATTGAAGCTAATTTTAAAGATTTCTTAAAAGGCGATCCTAAGGTTTTAAAGCATGTGGTGAAGGAGAGCGCGGCTATCAAGGCAAGGGTTGTTGGTTTAGATGAATATGAAACCAAGGGAATTCGCACTATTCTTAATTTTGGGCATACCGTTGGTCATGCGATTGAAGCGGCTAGCCGTTACGGCCGTTATCAACATGGTGAGGCGGTGGCGTTAGGGATGCGTGTTGCCGCAGGAATTTCCGTACTGATGAAATTATTTAACGCCCAAGATGCGCGCCGTCTCGACGTTTTATTGACCAATATTGGTCTTCCGCAGAAAATTGAAGACGTAAAAATAAAAGATATTCTTGATTTAATGCGTCATGATAAAAAGTTTGTCAGCGGAAAGAACCGGTTTGTGTTAAGCGTGAAGATTGGTCAGGTCAAGGTGATAAGCGATGTCCCAATGGATATTATTAAG
>CAZCHB010000246.1:0-2765 GCA_964498235.1 uncultured Planctomycetales bacterium | reverse complement strand
TGAAATGGAAATCCCCCGCTTTTTTTCCAGCTCCATCCAATCTGAGGCGGTATCGCGTTGTTTTTTATTAGCTGTCACTGATCCAGCCAACCCTAAGGCCCCGCCGTAAAGCAAAAGTTTTTCTGTTAAGGTTGTTTTACCGGCATCAGGGTGGGAAATAATCGCAAAGGTTCGTCGGCGGGATGTTTCCAGCCTAATATCATCAGTTGTCATTATTTAACTTTTGCACCAATGACAACACCTTTAGATTTCAGCTCTTCAAGGGCCGCAATCATCTTGTTTAAAATAGGATTAACACCATGTTTAGGGTATTTAATCTTAAATTGCTTATAAATACTGATGGCCTTGTCATAATCACGCAGCTGCATCACACATAAATTATTGATTGTTTCTAGCGCTTGCCGAAGAACTGGACCGGTAGGATATTTAAGCATTAGATTACCAGAGGCTGTCACAGCGTCAGCCCATTTCTTTTGTTCAAATTCACACAGGACGATAAGTCTTAGGCTGTTATATTCAATAGGTGATTTTGTGTGCTTAACGGATAGATTACGATAAAAATCAGAGGCTTGCGCATAGGCCGCGTTAGCTTGAGTTGTTAAATCTTTAGATTGGTAATACCTCGCGATGTAGACAGGGATGGTGAAGCCTGTCTGGCTGGTTGGAAATCGTTTAATGACATTTTTATAAATGGAAAGTGCAGAGCTCCAATTTCCTTCTAATTCATAGGTTTTAGCAATATTTGCAGCTGCTACGCTGATCGTACCTTGCTTTTTAGTTAGTCCTCCCACCTTTTGGTATTCGGCTCTTGATTTTACGAAATCTTTTTTCAGCATAAAAAGATTGCCAATCAAAAGCTGGGCTTGCGCGGCGTATTTAGTTCTTTGGTTTTTCTTTATGTAGGAACGAAGCTTTTCAGTCAGGCGGTTAACTGAGTAATCCGGAGCTGTTTCAATAGATTTAGTTAAAATAATAAATTCTTTGCTTATGCCCCATAATTCGCGTTCAGCCTGATAGTCGCCTCCCCAATCAAGCAGGGTAAAGAGGATAAAGACGGCCAGCAAAATTGACGATAGTATCAGTATTAATTTCTTCACGGGTTTTCTCTTTTATAGATATAAAATAATGTTGTGACAGCTGTTATATAAGCGTTTAAAGCGGTTGAAGCAATGACACTTAAGATGATGACGGCAATTTGGACTTCAGGAAATGTTTTCTCAACAAGCGCGCCGGTATTATTGCGTAAGATTAAAATCGGCAGGAATAAAATAGTCGGTATAAAAACGATAACCAAGGTCGTCCAAAAAGAACTAAAAATCACTTTAAAATTCATCAGCATCGCACTTAAGAATCTTTTCTTTTCAATAATAATGATTGGTGCCGCGTAAGCAAATATAAACGACACAAATAACCCTAATAAAAATTTGATGTAGCCCGCGGAAAGAATCACGGCGCTCTTAATCTGAAAAAAAATGCCGGATGTTGACTGGATTTTATAGGCACGTTTAATGATCAGGTCGTATCCCCCATTTAAGATTTGCAGGCACATTAGAGAAAATGCAATGCAAAGAAATATGTGGATGTAGCTGGGCAGTGATTTCTTGAAAGCGGTTTTGAATGATACTTTTTCGCTGCTATTAATCCCTTCGATCAATTTAGAAATGATAGAAAGGATATAACCGCCTAAGAAAATAAAATATACGATCTGGGCGTAATAAAAGATTTTTGGCAATAACAGCAGGTCCATCGGGTAATGCAGGAATTCTTCCCCCCAGATGCGCTTGATGATAGGGCTGAAAAATAATGACAATGGATAGCGCGGGATAAAATAGGCTAATTCTAAGATCAGGATATATGAAAAGGTAACGATAATAAAAGGAAAATAGATTTCTTTGTTGGATCTAAAAAGATTGAAGGCGGCTTTAAGAATGGTAAAGGGCGAATTTATTTTTAACATGGAATTTGACATGAGTAGATTATAGCATAAAAAAAAGCAGGCCCAAGTAAAACTTGAGCCTGCTTTCTAAAACCGCCATTAATTAAACAGTTAACTTTTTACGGCGGGCTGCAATCATGCCTGCTAAACCAGCGCCAAATAACGTCAAGGTCATCGGCTCAGGAATTGGAACGGCTCTATCAACGATACCAACGAAATCGTTATAATCTTGATCAGAATTGCTGAACGGCAAATCTTCCCAAGCGATCAGGTACGGATCGTTCAAGGTAATTTTCTCAATATTACCCGCGTTAGGACCAGATGTATACTGGATGTATAATTCTTTACCTTGTAACGGGGTTAAATGATACGTTAACATGTGATCAAAACCGTCGAAGTTCAACGAAACGTTTGAATCCCATGTGTCCGTAGAATAACCAGTTGACGCTAAGCTGAAACCAAATTCATCTCCTGTTGAAAACGGTGATTCAGCCGCCGGAAATGGGTTTAAAGCTGTCCCATCACCTGCAATACCATTACCAGTAAAACCGCCGCCAAAGACATCAATCTTTGTCCCTGGTGTTAAGGTATTATAAACATTTAAGGTGTTTATATTACCAGCACTGATCCCGATAAGTGCATAACCAACGCCGGTAGATGTTTGCTGCCAAACACTTGTCGGGCCCGATGTGTACTGTAAACCATCGATTTGATTATTGTGTGTGAAGGATGTCCCGCGTGACACTCAGCGGGCGCCGTGTGACCCGCGAGATGTTGGACGAAGCGGCGAGGCAGGCCAGGGAGGTCGCTGGCAAGATCAGCGAGCAAG
>CAZCHB010000245.1:0-2774 GCA_964498235.1 uncultured Planctomycetales bacterium | reverse complement strand
TATAATCTATGGTCCGCGAAAGTCGAATTGGTCGGCAGTTGAATCATTATTTAATAAAGTTAGGAATGGAGAACCGATATCTGTGGGTTCTTTAAAGACTGGACGATGTTTTATTCATGTTTCAGATATTGTAAGCGGAATTATTAAAGCTATTTCATTAAAGGGATTTAATATAATTAATCTTCAGGGGCAGCGTTTGATTACATTGCAGGAGATTATTGAAACATCCCAGAGAATATTAAACAAGCAATCTTCAGTTGAGGAGAAAACACCTGCCAACGTCAGTATTCGGCCCATAATGAACAAGAAATCCAAAGAACTTCTGGGGTGGGTGCCAGAAGTCGGCTTGGAAGAAGGCCTTAAAACATTGCTTTAATATTAACAATATAAACGAGGCGAGGAATGAGAAAATATTCTGATGATGAAATAAAAAGACTTTTTAAGATTGAAAAAAATCTGATGCTTTGGCCTCATCCTGAGAAGAATAAGCATATATTAGAAAAAGATTTTAGGCATGTGCAACGTGTTCAAGACCCGGAGTTTCTTAATGCTTCTGAGGAGGAGCTAAGGTCGTATGCGTTAGAATTGAAGGCATATTTGGACAATTTTCCCTTAAGCGTTTATATTGAGACGACCAATGTTTGTAATTTGAAATGTGTTATGTGTCCTCATGAAAATCAATGAAGAAAGCTTGGGACAATGTCCTTGGAGCTGTTTGATAAGATTGTAACCGAGATTGGGAAAAAACAGCCTAATATGTGCGTATCTCCCTTTTATTTTGGTGAGCCGTTGGCAGACAAGTACTTCTTTGAGAAAGTCGCATTATGCAAGAAGGCAGGGCTAGGGTTTTTAAAAATTTCTTCAAATGGCACATTACTTTGGATTAAGGATAATTATAAAAAAGTCATAGATGCGGGGATTAATCATATTATTTTAAGTTATGATTCGTTAGAAAAAGAAGTTTATGAATCTATCCGCGTGGGTGCTAAATTTGAGAATTTTATGAAAGGGGTCACTCAATTGCTAGAGTACTGGAGGTCAACTGGCAGTAAAACCCAGATCACTGCTCAAATGATTAATATGCCTAGTAACTCTCCTGGACGAATTGAATTTGAAAAATATGCTAAGGCTAATGGATTACGCTATGCTTTTGTTCCTTTTCAGTTCTGGGGGAAAGCGGTACATGGAATGACACCTACGGCTGAATTGAGTGAGATTAGATATGCGTGTAATAACCCTTTTTATAGTACAGTTATTCATTGGAATGGCGATATTTCAGCATGCTGTATGGATTCGGATGGGGAAATGATTTTTGGAAATGTCGCTGAGGATACTATAGAGAATGTTTGGAAAACATCGTTGGCTGGATTTAGGCAGAGTCAACTTGATCATCAATGGTCAGTTAAGAAGAAATGTGAAACGTGTCCGGATTTCATGACATTTGGATATAATCGTTATGCCGACTTAATTTATAAAAAGAAGTAAACAAAGGAGAATGATATGCCAGTCAAATTAGCTTTCGAATTACCGGAATATGCGGTTAAAGATGTTCCAGATAAAGATTATCAATATCCGATATTAGTCAAGGAAACGTTACGGACCCATGGTGAGGCGGCGAGGGATTCCATTCAAGTGACTAAACCTAAGGTTTGGAAGAAGATCCAGGATTTTCTTAAAGATCCTAATAATCCAAAACGTATACCAAGTGTGGATGTTTCTTATAGCAGTGTTTGTAATTTTGCTTGTGATTTTTGTTTTGAGACTGCTTATCAAAATGGCGGAGAGCATCGGGTTTGGGATATTCCTGCGTTAAAACAAGTAATGGATGAGGCTGATGAGTTGGGCGCATTTGCAATTAGTCTTCAGGGCGGCGAACCTCTTGTTTTCAAAGATTTAGAGGAAGTGATTAAAGCAATTGGGCCGGATCGTTTTATGATAAGCATGGTCACAAATGGTTTTTATCTTGAACAAAAAGCGCAACAATTAAAGGATTGGGGTGTATATCGTATTTGTGTTAGTATTGACAGCGGTATTCCTGAAGAGCATGATAAGGGCAGAAAAATGCCTAATGCATATAAGAAAGCGATGGCGGGTATTGATAAGTGCCTTAGCATTGGCTTAATACCGCATTTACATACGGTTGTAACGCACACCAGTTTATATTCTGATGGTTTTAACTCGCTGGTTAATTATGTGTATGCAAAAAATATGGGTCTTTCCATTATGATAGCTATGCCGGTTGGAGAATGGAAAATGAACCGTGAAGATTTAGTCACTGTTGAAGATGTCAAGTATTTACAGCGTTTGCATCAGGCGTATCCGCATATTCGCCGTGATAATACTCCTGCGCATGGCGTTGATACGGGATGTCGGGCTGTAACGTATCAAATTTATATTTCTTCTGAAGGTCAGGTAAAAGGGTGCCCATTTTTACCAATGAATATTGCTAATGTATTTCAGGTTCCGCTCTCTGAAGTGATGAGAAGAGGGCATCGGGTCAGGGAATTTACGCGGCGTACAACTAGATGTTTATCGGGAGAAGATCGGGATTTTATTGATAAGTTTATGGTTAAAGGAGAAGTTTCCCTTGAAGAAGCCGGCTTTGATCTCAAGCCCGAAGGTGAACCTATCAAATTTCATCCCCAGCCTTTAGGCACATTAGTTAAGGGGTATAATTCAAGAATTATGGTGGGGCGTAATAAGGATGCTAAATTTGAGAAGTTAGAAGAAAAGAAAGCGGTTGGTTAACAAAATATGGATATTAATGATTCGCG
>CAZCHB010000244.1:0-2783 GCA_964498235.1 uncultured Planctomycetales bacterium | reverse complement strand
ATGGTATTGGTGCCCAAATCCTCGTTGATCTTGGTGTTAAGCAAATCCGATTGTTGACGAATAATCCGCGAAAGATTGTCGGTCTTGAAGGATACGGCTTATCCGTGGTTGAGCGGGTACCCATTAAAATCGCACATAACCCTAAGAATGAAAATTATTTAAAGACTAAGAAAGAAAAATTAGGCCATATTCTTTAGTTTTAATAAAGATAAGAGGAATAAAGAAGTTGAGGGTGTCTGTGGTTAAGGATAAAAGAAAGATAGCAGTGAATGTCGGAATTGTAGCGACGCGGTTTAATGATTTTATCTCAAAGTCCTTGCTTAATGCCTGCTTAATGGAATTAAAACGTCAAGGTGTGAAGGACGCGTCAATTACAACCATCTGGGTTCCAGGTGCCGTTGAAGCTCCGCTAGCCGCCAAAAAACTTTTGGCGATGAAAAAGATTGATGCTGTAATTTGTTTAGGTGCAGTCATCCGTGGCGATACCTTTCATTTTGAGGTGGTAGCCAATGAATCAGCCCGAGGAATGATGGATGTGGCTTTGTCGGCGGGTAAGCCGGTTATTAACGGTATCTTGACAACCGATACCATTGACCAGGCGCAGAAACGCGCGCGGGATAAAGGCGGGGCGAATAAAGGCCGTGATGCGGCTGCAGCCGCCATGGACATGATTGTTCTTTTAAAACATTTAAAGTAAATTGGTATACATTTATGCGTCGTCGAACACAAGCACGTGAACATGCGTTAAAAATCTTATATCAATTTGATATCACTAAGCGCCCTTTGGATGCGGTGTTGGCTGATTATTGGAAGTCGGATGATACCAAGGATATCAATGACCATGAAATGATCAATTACGCGGGTCAGCTGGCCAAAGGCATAAATGTGCATTTAAAGACCATCGACGATAAGATTACCGAATATGCCACCAACTGGCAGTTAAAACGCATGGCTGTCATTGACCGTAATGTCATGCGCATTGGCCTTTTTGAATTAAAATACTCCACTGAAGTTCCCCCCAAGGTTGCCATTAACGAGGCCGTGGAATTAGCCAAGAAGTACGGCGACATGGAATCTAGTAAATTTGTTAATGGTATCTTAGATAAAATTCATAAAAAAGAGATTGTTGAGCCCAGCAATTAATATGGCCCGCGCGGATTTACATATCCATACCTATTACTCCGACAGCACGTCGTCCCCGCAAGAGGTGATTGAGGACGCGCAAAAAGCGGATATTACTTGTATTGCCATTACTGATCATGATGTTTTAGATGGTATTGTCCCGACGATGGAAGCAGCTCAAGGTTCTGGTATTGAAGTGATACCGGGTATTGAACTCTCTTCAGAAATTGAAGGAAAAGACATTCATATCCTAGGTTATTTTATTGACCATGACAGAGGGCCGCTGGTAGAGAAATGCGACATATTCTTAGATGGGCGGGTCAGTCGCATGAAACAGATGCTGTCTAATCTTAAGAAGGTTGGCATTAACAATATTGAATTTGAGGAAGTACAGGCCTTAACAAAATCCCGGGCTGTTGGGCGCGCGCATTTAGCATGGCTCTTGCAGTCAAAGGGGCATACGGCGTCATTTAAAGAAGCTTTTGACCGTTTTATTGGCGAAGGTTGTCCCGGCTGGTCCCCCAAATTCCAGCAGACGCCTTTTGAAGCGATTGATTTAATCCATCAAAGCGGTGGACTGGCTGTCATGGCGCATCCGATGCTGACCCAGAAAGATGAATTAATTGCCCGCCTAGTTAAAGCTGGCCTCGACGGCCTAGAAGTCTTCTACCCTAATTGCTCACCGACAATTCTTTCATTCTATGAAAAGTTAGCCAAGAAAAATGGTTTGCTCTTAACGGGCGGATCTGATGCTCATGGTAAGGCTAAGTCATATACTTTTATTGGTAAGAATACTATTGATTATGAGTATGTGGATAGAATGAAGCAATTTATAGTATCACGCAATATGGTGTAATTTCTTCAGCTACGGTTGTCTTTTTCCGCCAATCTTTTCTAGGATATCTAGAAACACAACGTCCCTTCGGGACTGTGTTTCTAACTCGGCGACGAAGATTGTCGGGATAACAGCAGAATTCAGGAATTACACCATATTGCGTTTTATAATATGACTAATCCAATTTTATATATGCACCATGCCTATGACCTAGCCTTGAAAGGCTGGGGGAAGACCTTGCCTAATCCGATGGTTGGGGCTGTGATTGTGAAGGCGGGCCAAGTGATTGCAGAAGGGTATCACGCGTTTTATGGGGCGCCTCATGCGGAAGCGATGGCTATCGCTAAGGCGGGACCTAAGGCCAAGGGTGCTGATCTTTATGTGACCTTGGAGCCGTGTGCTCATGTGGGAAAAACACCTCCATGTATTGACGCAATCATTAAGGCAGGTATCAGTCGGGTTTATGTGGGCACGCTTGATCCAAATCCATTGATGAACGGGAAATCAGTTAAGTTGCTGCAGAAAGCTGGGATTAAGGTTGAGGTTGGTTTCTTAGTTGAAGAATTAATTAAGTTAAACGAAGTTTTTAATAAATATATATCAACGGGTAAGCCTTTTGTAACGGCTAAGATTGCGCAGACCTTGGATGGCCGGATTGCTACACTTAATGGTGAATCCAAATGGATTACTTCTGCTGATAGCCGCCAGTATGGGCGTCATCTGCGTTATGGGGTGGATGCAATCATCGTCGGTATTAATACAGTCTTAAAAGATAATCCTCGATTGGAGGCTGAACCTAAAAAGCCGATATATAAAGTGATTCTCG
>CAZCHB010000243.1:0-2791 GCA_964498235.1 uncultured Planctomycetales bacterium | reverse complement strand
TTTTTTCGTTCGCTGTTTACCATGAAAGAAAGAGACAGCGATCAGTTTAAATGGATTAAACAGATGCGCGCTAAAGAGATTTTGCCGCGTAAGGAAGCATTGAAAGCATATCTTGATATGCTGGCTAATCTTGATTTACGAGACCGCGTGTCGTCAATGGTTTGTCCATTGCAATATATTACAGGAACACAAGATTATATTTGCCCTCCAGCTATTATGGAGTGGGTCAAGGAACATAGCTATAATGCCCGTTTCGATACGATTGAAGGTTGCGGTCATTTGCCGTTTTTGACAGAATATAAAGAATACAACCGATTATTAGAAGATTTTCTTGTGAGTTGATTTTTTTAGAATTGTCATGCCCGAATGTTTTAGTCGGGCATCTAGCTCATGGCTTAGATCCTTGATGACCTTTGGAAATATCCGGTTTGAGGGTGCTAAAACATTCGAGGATGGCATAGTGGAAGAAATGATTAATGCACTAACATATAAAATACGCAAAGCCTTCTCCGACGCGGCTGATCAGTACGATATCTTAACAAGCCTGCACAAGGAGATTGGGCGGGAGCTTGTTAAGAAGAACGTGAAGCTGTCGGCGGATAAGATTTTAGACGTCGGCTGTGGCACGGGTTATGCGGCGAATAAGGCGAAGTTCTTTTTTCCTGAAAGCACCATCGTAGGCCTGGATATTGCTGAGGGGATGTTACGTAAGGCGCAATCGCTTCATGAGGGAATTCCCCTGCAATGGATATTAGCGGATGCAAAGGATCTGCCCTTTAAAGACGAGTGTTTTGGCCTCGTGCTTTCTAATTTGGCTTATCAGTGGGTTTTTAATTTAGAGCAATCATTCTGTGAAGTCCGTCGGGTGTTAAAGCCAAGGGGGGTATTTAACGCGACTATGTTCGGCAGCCGCACGGGGGAGGAATTGTTTGCTTCATTACAATCGGCCAACCCGCATTTTCATGTCCGTAAAACTTTTAATATTGATGATGTAAATAAAACCATGCGGATGGCAGGATTTCAGGATATCAAGGTGGATTTCGAGCTAATTAAGGTTGAGTTTAGGGATATTTATGAATTATTAAATTGGATGAAGGACATTGGCGCAAATAATCTAGGTGATGAGAAAACATTTTTAGGCAAGGACATGCTCGTGCGCGCAAATGAATGTTACCGTCAGCGATATCCTTACAACGAAGGCATTTCTGCGTCATTTGAAGTGATCTGGGTCTATGGCCGCCGCTAAAACAATCTTTATTACCGCAACCGATACCGGCGTTGGAAAAACAATGGCCGCCTTTGTTCTGGGCGCTTTATTGCAGTCAAAGGGATGCAGCGTTGGTGTCCTTAAACCAGTGCAGTGCGGGGGCAATGATGCTGTGTTCCTGCAGAAGAAACTTAATTTATCAGACGGGCTTGATTTGATTAACCCAATTTTTGTTAAAGAACCGTTATCGCCGCACTTAAGCTTGCGCCGCGACGGCAGGACATTTGATTTAAAGATGATTACGCGCGCGTATCAAGAACTTAAAAAGCGTTATAATATCCTATTGATTGAGGGCGCGGGCGGATTGATGGTGCCGTTGGCGGACAATTATTACACGGCCGATTTAATTAAGGCATTGAAGGCTGAGATTATTATTGTTGCCCGTCTAGGATTGGGAAGCATTAATCATACCTTGTTGACGATCAACCAAGCCCAGAGGCATGGTTTAAGAATTAAGGGGATTTTGTTTAGCACCGCCCATTCAAAACCCTTAAACATCGCCGAGAAAACAAACCCGCGTGAAATAGAACGTTTATCCGGTGTTAACGTCCTTGGCACTATTCCTTATCTTAAAACTAAAACAATTGATGAAGTATGCCGCCGATGCCAAAAAATACGACTCGACTTGTTAAATTAGACCAGCAATACATCTGGCATCCTTTCACGCAGATGAAGGATTGGCAGGATGCTGACCCGTTAGTTATTGACCGTGCCAAAGGAATTTATTTATATGATTCCGAGGGCCGAAGATATATTGACGGTGTTTCTTCCTTGTGGGTGAATGTGCACGGCCATAGGCATCCCTTCATCGACCGCGCGGTAAAAAAACAAATTGATAGATTAGCCCATTCCACCTTGCTGGGCCTTGCGAATACGCCATCAACGGAATTGGCAGAACAGTTAATCCGTATCGCGCCTAAAGGTTTAGCCAAGGTATTTTATTCCGATAATGGTTCAACAGCTGTTGAGATTGCTATAAAGATGGCCTATCAGTACTGGCAAAACACCAATCATCCAACAAAGCGCACGCTTGTGCATTTGCAAAATTCTTATCATGGCGATACTTTAGGATCGGTCAGCGTCGGGGGAATAGACTTATTCCATAAAGTCTATCGCGGACTCATTTTTAAGACCCACAGCCTCAAGGGCCAAGGGCTAGAGGCTGTTAATGCATTTGAGAATCTGCTTAAGAAAAAAAGCGATACTATTGCCGCCTTAATAGTAGAACCTTTGGTGCAGGGCGCCGCAGGGATGATCGTTTGGCCAGCGGGCGTGCTCAAGGAATTTCGGCGTCTTTGTACGAAATATAATGTATTGTTGATAGCTGACGAGGTGGCCACTGGCTTCGGCCGCACTGGAAAAATGTTTGCCTGCGATCATGAAAAGGTCTCCCCTGATTTTTTATGCGTAGCTAAAGGCATCAGCGGCGGGTATTTGCCGTTGGCGGCAACCTTGACGACCAAGAAGGTTTTTGATGGTTTTGTTTTTGATTTTAAGGATCAGAAAACCTTCTTCCATGGCCAC
>CAZCHB010000242.1:0-2848 GCA_964498235.1 uncultured Planctomycetales bacterium | reverse complement strand
GGCGATCTCAATGCGTTGTTTAATTTGTTCAAGTGTCATTATTTATAGTTTTTCTTCAACCATTCAATGATATCAAGTGATTCGTACATGGGGTTTCCGTCAATAACCAAACAGGGCACTTGTGATTTACCACCGATTTTTAGCAGCTCATCGCGGAAAGCGGCGCTTTCATGGATATCCTTCATCGGAACGGTGATTTTTTGCTGTGCTAAATAATCACGCACCCGCGCGCAGTAAGGACAGCCTTGAAAATGGTAAAGTGTTAGTGTCATAAGAGTCCTTATTTTACCAATTTTGTCACGAAATCAATAACTTTTTCTTCCAAACGCAGATTATATAAGCGGTTAATTTCCTGCAAACAGGTCGGTGATGTGACATTAACTTCAATTAGATAAGTGCCAAGGATATCAATGCCCACAAAATAAAGGCCGAGTTTTTGTAGATGGGGTTTTAAGGCGGCTACAATTTCCTTATCCCGCAAGGTGATTTCAGTTGGAGCTGGCTTTCCGCCTGCGTAGAAATTATTACGGTGTTCGCCTTCGCCATGTACGCGCAGAAGCGCGCCTAATATTTCGCCATTTAATAATAAAATGCGCTTGTCGCCGTTTTTAGCCTCAGGAATATATTTTTGTAAAATGATTTTCTCGTCGTATCCATTGCTTAAGGTTTCTAAAATGACCTTGGTGTTGGTGTGCCCTTGTTCAATGTGAAATACGGATTGACCTCCGAAAGCATTGGTCGGTTTGGCAATAATATTCTTATGTTTAGTTATAAATTCCAAGAGATCGTGCTTGTTAGAGGAGACAATTGTTGCAGGTACAAAATCACTGAATTGAGCGGACCAGATTTTCTCATTAACCGTGCGCACGCCGCTGGGGTTATTAATGACAGCAATGCGTTTAGGCAGGTGATCTAAAATCCACGTATTGATTAAATAGGTTTCGTTAAAAGGTGGGTCTGGGCGGATAAAGACGGCATGGATATCATCTTGCGATAATCGTGCGGCATGTTCTTCAATAAATGGCTCATGAGTAATGTTCTGGGGCGTAACCTTAATGGCATGAAAGAAAACTTTTCCTTCAATTAAGCTGATGCTGTCTTTTGCGGCATAATAAATATCATGGCCTTTACGGTGTGCGCCTAACATCAGCATAAAGGTGGTGTCTTTCTCAAAGACGACGGTTTCTAAAGGATCCATTAAAAATATGAATTTCATTTGATTTGTTTCTCCAGTTCCACGATTTCCCGACGGGCGGCAATGCCGGCAATGCGGCCGAGGATGCGGTAAATATCAAAGATGTTCAGGTTGTGGTGTTCGCCGCAGTCCTTGCCGTATTTGTCTAAATGCGGGCACATTTTCTGAAAGCCCATGCCGCCGGGTGAGTTTAAGCTTTGACGCGAGTTTTTTCCTGTGTGAAAACGGTAGAACCCTCCGATGAGATTATTATCAATTTGGTAGAGGCAGACTTCACATGGAGATTCTTCAATGCGATGGATGGTTGGAACGCCTTCTTGTAAAAGGAAACGATGAGCGTTTTCACCGCCTTTGCCGCGCATCAAATCTTGGCGTTTACGGCTGTTTAACTCTAAGATTTGTTGAGGATTTTCAATGGGAATAACGCCCAAGCCATAGGTGCCGGAGTCTGATTTAATAAAGATAAATGGTTTGTCTTCAATGCCGTGTTGGGTGTATTTATTTTGAATATCAGCGAAAAGTTTTACGCCAGCATCGTAGAGGCGTTTTAGATCACCGGCATTCTTGGTATCAACATTCTCAACTAATTCATAAAGGCATAGGAATTGCCACGGATCAACGCCGACTAATCGCGCGAATTCTGTGATTAAGGTATTGGTGTGTTTGAAATGTTCAGACTTATGACGGGCGTGCCAACCGGCATGCATTGAAGGAAAGACAGGAATGTTGGCTTCTAGGAGCGATTGAGGAATACCGCCAGTTAAATCATTGTTCATGATAATTAGATCGACTTTTATCTGATTATTCTTAATCTTTTCTAAAATATGCTTAAAACAATGAATCTTAACTGTGGCTCCCGTTGCTGTTTCAAGCTCCAGGGCATGGGCAGCTTGGTCGCAGAAGGTGGGTTCCTTTTCAAAGAAGGTGGCGATGGACACCTTAAAACCAGCCTTGGCAATGATGTCTTGAAGGATACGGACATTTTCTAAATACCATGTGTTGCGTGTATGTTCTTCCGCGACAATAATTACATTTTTTGCGCCAGGGATGCGCTTGTAGATTGCATTTTTAACGAGATTTACCGCGTCAGATAACCCATGTTCGCAAAGATTATTAAATCCAGCTGGAAAAAGATTGGTGTCAACGACGGCAATCTTAAAACCTGCGTCGCGGATATCAACCGAGGTGTAAAATGGGGTAAGGTTTTTTTCATAATTTAAAAGCCATTGATTGATTTGTGCCTGTTTGGCTTGGATGCATTTGACGCAGAGATTCGCGGAGAAGCTATTATTTGTTGTGAGTGTCCTAGTCATTTCTCTATGATACAATATTTTTATGGTGAAAGCAAAGATAGAAAACTTACTGCGCGAACGTTTTAATCCCACTTATTTGAAGGTGATCGACGAAAGCTATAAACATGCCGGCCATGCCGGAGCTAAAGATGGCGGGCATTTCGTTGTGGAAATTGTCTCCGCCGCGTTTGAAGGTAAAAAGCCTTTGGAGCGTCACCGCATGGTTTATGCGGCGGTTGAACCTCTTAAGAACTTCGTTCATGCCCTTTCAATTAAAGCCAACGATGGAGCCAATTCGGGAGCCTCTTAAGGGAACGGTCAATAGATTGTTACCCCCCTTACGCAATAAATTTGCATTCCA
>CAZCHB010000241.1:0-2859 GCA_964498235.1 uncultured Planctomycetales bacterium | reverse complement strand
ATTAAGGACGGTAATAATCGTGTTGTTCTTGCCACAGATGGAGATTTTAACGTCGGTGTTTCTGATACGGCGCAGTTGACCAGCATTATAGAAGAAAAACGCAAAGATGGTATTTTTCTAACAGTGCTGGGTGTTGGCCAGGATAATCTAAAAGATGGCCGGATGATGCAAATTGCCAATACAGGTAACGGCAATTATTACTACCTTGATACCTTGAAAGAAGCTCAAAAAGTACTTGTTCGTGAGCTTGGGTCAACCATTTATACCATTGCCAAAGACGTAAAGATCCAGGTCGAGTTTAACCCAGGTTTAGTTAAAGAATACCGTCTGATCGGTTATGAAAAACGCGTGTTAGCAAAAGAAGATTTTAATAACGATAAAAAAGATGCGGGAGAGATAGGCGCTGGCCACACGATAACTGCGCTTTATGAAATCGTTCCAGTTGGGGCAAAGGATGAAAGTGTCGCTGTTGACGCATTAAAATATCAAAAGATCCAGAATATCAACAGCGATGAAATAATGACAGTGAAACTGCGTTATAAAGAACCAACTAGCGATACAAGCAAGCTTATTACCCGCAACATAAAGGCTTCAGAAATAAAGGACGAGCCAACCGGCGATTTTGCCTGGGCTGCTTTTGTTGCTGAAGCGGGGATGTTACTTCGAAATTCAGAATTTAAAGGCGAATCAACTTTTGAGCATGCGTTAAAGAATTTACGTGCTAATGTAGGCGATGATAAATTTGGTTTAAAGGCTGAATTTATTAATTTAATCGAGACCGCCCGTAATTTAGCGCCAACTCAATCGGGGAGTATGCAGTTTAAAGAATAAGAAATAAAAAGGGCGAGCACGTTGATAATACGGCTCGCCTTTTTTATAGGGATTTTAATACGTTGATGATTTCTGTGTTATGTCCTTCAGGCTTAACTTTCTCGAAAATTTTAGCAATATTGCCGTCCTTACCGATAATAAAAGTGGTGCGGGCAACGCCCATATATTTCTTGCCATACATTGATTTTTCAACCCATACCCCGTAAGATTGGCAAATGCTTTTGGTTTCGTCTGAGATCAATTCATAAGGCAAATCAAATTTTGTTCTGAACTTGTCATGTGATTTAGCAGAGTCAGGGCTGCAGCCAAATATCACAGCGCCTAATTTCGTTATCTCCCTGTAACCATCACGAAATCCGCAGGCCTCGACAGTACAACCGGGGGTGTCGTCCTTAGGGTAGAAGAATAAGACGATGTTCTTGCCCTTGTTTTCGTTAAGCCCCGGAAAGTCGGGTGCTTTGATTTTTTCTTTAATCATACTTACTCCATGATTTTGTACTGCTCGTATAAATTTCTTTTACACGTTTTTCTTCTGGTAATCCATCCTCTAAAGGCCAGGCCGTAGCTTCTAATTTATTACCATCAATATCATAGAAATAAAGCGACCAGCTTTTGGGGCGTTTTTTGGCATATTCAATCTTGACGTTATTCTTTTCTAAATGTTCGATCATGGGGACAAAATCATTTGAATGGATGCGAAATGAAAAGTGATTCGCGCCCAAGCCTTCATGGGCAAAAGGGTGGTTATTAGTCAAGTCCTTAGCTTGGATAATGCCTAACAGGGACGGACCGCAATCTAAGAAGTATTCAATGCCTGCCTTCGACGGCTCACGTTCGGTAATCTTTAAGCCAATGATTTCCGTATAAAACTTAACAGTTTTATCCAAATCACGGACGTTAAATGCGACGTGATCGATGCCTATAATTTTGATCATTTTACCTCTCATATAATAATGCCATTCACCTACATTAGTGTTATTGCTTTTTCTATTTTACCTTTATCAAAAACAACATATTCGCTATATCCAGCAGATTTAGCAAGGGCAATGGCATTGCTAAAGTTCTTGCCGACGTCTTCGGGGGTATGTGCATCTGATCCGAATGTTAAAGGTACACCTGCTTTTTGGTAAATCTTAAGAAATGCCGGCGATGGATACATTTCTTTAACTGGTTTGCGCAACCCTGAGGTGTTGATTTCAACGGCGACACCGCATTCTTTAAAGACTTGGGCGGTAGCTATGACTTCATTTGTCATATCATCGCTCGGGCGGTAGCCAAATTTCTTAGGCAGATCAGAGTGGCCGATAATATTGAAAAGTTTTGTTTGAGCGCTTTGACGTAATAATTTGAAATAATCACGCCAGATTTGATTGACGTCCTGTTTTTTCCATCGTTCGATGGTGGCTGGATCATCAACTGCCCAGCCATTTACATAATGGACGGAACCGATGATGTAATCATACGGATATCCACCGATAATAGCCTTGGTTTTATCTTCAAATCCAGGAATATAATCCGCTTCCAGCGCGTACTTAATAGAAAGTTGATCTTTATACTTTTCTTTAACATTATCAATAAGGCGGTGATAAAGCGGCAGCTGGCGGTAATCCATGGTCACGCCTTGCAGGCGTTCATGCACCATCGGCGCGTGGTCAGAAAAGCCAATTTCTTTAAGGCCTATTGAAATAGCGTGCTTAACATATTCCTCTAAGGAACCAATGGCGTGTCCGCAGAGGGTGGTGTGCATGTGATAATCAGCATAGGGAATTTGCATGGCGGTAATTATATCAAGGACTATCGTTTGACGGTAGAAAAAACATTTTGAATTTTGAATTTTGCTCAATTGGCAAACGCCTCTATATATATGTTATATTTGCATAATGTTAAAGAGTATAAACAATATAAAAATTATAGCCCGATGGCTTATTTATTTGTTTTTAGGTCAGGTTATATTTTCGCAACCTATTTTGGCACAAGAACTTAAGATGCCTAGGCCGTCTGCGTTGGTTGCTCGAAGTCCTGCCTCTA
>CAZCHB010000240.1:0-2865 GCA_964498235.1 uncultured Planctomycetales bacterium | reverse complement strand
ATTTATCCCAGGAATAAGCCCCAATCAATATCCCCTCAATAACCGCCTTAACAACATCCTCTTTATCAACATGAGGAATTACTTCTAAATTTTTGACTGTTTTTAAATAACCGGATAAAAACGCCTTACGCACATAAATACGTAAATCCGTTAATGATAAATCAGTCTTGCCTAGCCCCACAAAAACAAATAAAGTTTTATCATCCACAACGGGAAAAATTTCACCTTTTTCTATGGTCTTTTTCAGGAGGGGATTTGTTTGGCCATCCGTCAATAAAACCAAGACCGCATCTTGATCAAAACGCGCTTTAGTGCGAAATGAAATCACCTTATCCTCTTTCTTTGATTGGAACATAATCATGCCGACCAGCGCCCGTATAAATCTGGAATGGACGTCCAATCTTTGTCGTCGGATCTTCAATCATTTCTTTCCAATGGGCGACCCATCCCGGCATACGGCCAATGGCAAACATGACTGGAAACATCTTTAACGGAATACCTATAGCTTTAAGGATAATTCCACTGTAGAAATCAACATTAGGGTATAATTTTCGGCTGATAAAATATTCATCCTTCAATGCCGCATCTTCCAAACGTTTGGCAATATCTAAAAGCGGGTCATGGATGCCCATCTTTGTCAGGAGCTCATCAGCCTTTTGCTTGATGATTTGGGCGCGAGGGTCAAAATTTTTATAAACCCGGTGGCCAAATCCCATTAAACGGGTGCCGCTGGTTTTATCCTTAGCCTTGGTCACAAACTTGGTGACATCCCCTCCGTCTGCGTGGATTTCTTCGAGCATTTCAATCACCGCCTGGTTTGCACCTCCATGCAGTGGGCCCCATAGGGCACAGATACCCGCGGAGATAGACGCATATAAATTCGCATGCGAACTGCCAACCAACCGCACAGTTGAGGTAGAACAATTTTGCTCATGATCAGCGTGAAGAATCAAGAGGACTCGCAGTGCCTCTACCGCTTCATCCAATAATTTGTAAGGACGTGTCGGCGATGAAAACATCATGTTTAAGAAATTCGGCACATACATTAAATCATGGCGGGGATAAACAAACGGTTCACCGATAGATTTCTTATACGAAAACGCGCAGATGGTACGAACCTTTGAGAGCAATTGCACCGCGATACGGTCAATATCTTCCTTGGTAGGATTTTCTTTAATCATGTCTGGATAGTAGGCGGACATGGAACAGACCATTGCTGATAAAATAGCCATCGGATGGGCGGTCGATGGATACGCATCGAAGAAATTTTTCATGTCTTCATGAATCATGGAATGCTCATTAAAAGCACTGGAAAAAGAATCAAGTACGCGCTGGCTGGGCAATTTACCGTAAATTAATAAATAAGCCGTTTCAACAAAGGTCGACTTTTCCGCTAATTGTTCAATGGGTATGCCCCGGTAACGCAGGATGCCTTTATCCCCATCAAGATAGGTAATTGCGCTTTTACACGAACCCGTATTTCCAAAACCCGGATCCATCGTAATATAGCCCGTCGTTGACCGCAGTTTCGCGATATCGATGGCTTTTTCGCCTTCTGTTCCCCTAATAACAGGACATTCAAGGGTCTTTCCGTCGATGTTCAAAGCGATTTGTTCTGGCATATAATCCCCTTTAGGTTAAAGATAAGAATCGTAGATCTTTTTAATATTATTGATGTTTTCAATGAAGATATCAACTAATTTTGGATCAAAATAAGATCCCTTCATCCGTTTAACTTCCTCAACAGCATCATCAAATTGCCATGCCTTCTTATAACTGCGCTCTGAGGTCAACGCATCAAAAACATCGCAAATCGCACATATCCGTCCAATAAGGGGAATATCTTCTCCCTTTAACCCTTTAGGATATCCCGTACCATCAAATCGTTCATGATGTGTTAATGCAATAATTTCCGCTGTTTTCAAAAAAGCAGAATCCGCCCCCGACAGCATCTGGGCTCCTAATGTAGTATGGTTTTTCATTATTTCAAATTCATGCGCATCAAGTTTTCCCTTTTTTAAGAGGACAATGTCAGGTATGGCCACCTTTCCAATGTCATGTAAAGGACTCGTATTTAAAATGAGCTCGCACTGTATCTTACTTAAACCAGCCGCCTCTGCCAAACAAGCGCAATAACGGCTCATGCGCATGATATGCTCACCGGTTTCTTCATCACGGTATTCAGCAACCTTGGCCAGACGGACAATAACTTCCATGCGCGCGTGATAAAGTTCTTTGGTCCGTTCATTGACCTTTTCTTCCAAGGATAAATTATCTGTCTTCACCTGATTATAGAGCAGCCTTACTTCAATGAGGTTCCGGCTGCGCAGCACAACCTCCAGCCGGTCATATGGTTTTTTTAAGAAATCTTTGGCGCCTGCTTGAAATGCTTTAGCCCTCAAGTTCTCATCTTCTTCAGAAGTAATCATCAATATAGGCAGATACCCTTGCGGATTTTGAGCCTTCATCTCTGCCATCACTTCAATGCCGTTTAGCTGAGGCATATTAAAATCAAGTAAAACCAGATCAGGATTTATTTCTTTATACATCAAAGGGGCTTTTGTGGAATCTGTGGTCAGGTAAAGATTGAAATACCCGGCTTCTGTAAGGATTTTCTTGAGGATTTGAACATTTAAAATATTATCATCAACAATCAGTATTTTGGCATTAAGAATTCTTTCATCCAAAAGCACAAACACCTCATTAGTTAAATATTATATTCAGGGTCAAGCACAACAGCTTTAACCAACAAATCGACAATGCTCTTGACGGCAACCGGCGTATCTTGGTTTTCCTGTAAGATTAAATCCACATCAACACCATTAAAACGATTCTCACCGACATTAACAATAAAGGTACGGTTTG
>CAZCHB010000239.1:1766-2870 GCA_964498235.1 uncultured Planctomycetales bacterium | reverse complement strand
GTCTGTCCATCTCCAACAAATCCCAATAATATTGTGGTTGTTCCGGTTTTAATATTGAATTCAAGAGCTAATAATAGCTTCTCGATTACAGAAGGACAAAAAGTATGGGTAGCAACTCATACCCCTAATACACCGATGCGGTTATTTGTTAATGTTGAAAACTACTCAACGAACTGGGTTGTAGAATCTGGCTTTAGCGTTGACTCTTCTGATGAATCGATTAAACTATTTCCTTTAAAATAACAGGAGTAAAACTGGGGTATAAAATTACCCCGGTCTTTATAAATCTAAATTAAACCCACTAATTAGATTAACTGGAGTAATATGAAATCAATCACAATTAGTGTTATTACAGTTATAGCTGTAATAATGTTGTTTAAAGTAATACCAGCCCTATCAGCAGCCCTATCAGAGAGTAAATTAATATGCTTTGAAGATGAAGTAATAGTAATAGTAGAGAACACAGAGGAACGTATGTGTACTCCTATTGATGAATTACACAAGACTATTAAGATACGACAATCCCCTTTAGCGTAGGGGTGAGAGTGTCAATAAATCAAAATGTTACTTATATTTTTGATGCGATTTTAGGGCTATGAGTTTAACCTACGATTATCTTAAATCTAAAATTGTCAATATCAACGGTACAAATCGTTGGTTGGGTAAGGATGTTCTTGAAATTGGTGAGCAGTTGATTAATCTTGTTAATGGAGGTGTAAATAATTTTCCTCCTACTCAAATTCTGACCGGATTAACTGAACCTGTATTAGATCCTATTAAGAATATTGCTGAACAACTTTTAACCTTACCTGATGTTTCTGTTGCTTCGGCATTATTAACATTAGAAACTTGCTATGGTGTTAATAAAGCTTTCAATACTAAACTTCGGAAGAATCAAGATTTAATATCATTCGGAAATAGTTTACTAAATTCAATTCCATCATCGGATGATCAATACTATTATACTATGGGAGTTGAAGCCTGGAATGAAACTTTGAATGTTCCTTTGCTAAATTCTGAACTGAATAACCTTCAATCTAAAATTGGTTCAATACAATCTAACGTACAAACCAAAATTAATGAATTTGAAAATAAATTTGGATT
>CAZCHB010000239.1:0-1756 GCA_964498235.1 uncultured Planctomycetales bacterium | reverse complement strand
ATCTCTGGAAGCTTTAGGAGAATCGGCTACAGAGACAATGAAGAATCAGTTATATCGATTAAAAGCTTTTGTTAAAAAATTAACGGGTACAAATTCTAATACAAATCAACAAAGTTTAAATGCAATACAAATCAATTATAATCCATTAGTAATTAGTCCAATAACACCTGTAAGGATACCAAATTTAATAGATGTTGTCGGAGTAATTCATCAACTAGCAGGATGGTTTTTATCAATCTTTTCCATATCAGGAGGCGCATTAACAGCATTAGCCCATACGGTAACATCAGTTGTCTGCAAAGCCATTGGTTCAGTTGGAGCAAACGCTTCTCGATATTTAGCCGCAGGTGTTCTTAAAAGTTTACCTCAATTAGTTCCGAAAGTTGGTAGTGCAACAGGAACTTTATTTGGCGGAGTTTGGGCATTTCTGATGGCTTATGCTCCTTATATTGCGTTAGTTGCAGGATTAATTTTAATTGCTATAAAATGGAGTAAAAAGACTAAGTTAGGTGAATTTATTTATCTAATTGGAACTAAATATCAAGGAGATCCTGATTTGGGATTTGCTAGAGTTGCTCAGATGAATGAAGCTCAAATTAGAGCCTATATTATAGATTTTGCCAATCGAATGATTAATGAATCTCGAAAAACTTATCAAAACTTCTATGGTTTTATATTAAATAATAGTCAGGAAATTACACTTTGTCTCGATTTTAATAATTTAACTTTACCTCAAACAATTAATGATGAAACAACTAAAACCAGTTTATGGGAAAGTTTCAAACCTTTCTTAGATGAATTTAGTGAGGATTAATTTATGCCAACTATCTTTGAAAATATTAGAATGAATGAAGCTGGAACGGAAGGACAAATTAAAACGATTTCTACCTTCAGTATTTGGAAATGTAAGGAGAAACGATGGTCACTAGGGCCGTCTGTTGTTCTGCGGAATACCATGTTGGGAGCTTTACATCCGTATAAAGAATTTTGTATTGGAGAAATTAGTAAAACCGATACGAATGCTGCCTTATTAAATCCATTTAAACCGAAAGATTGTGAAGAACCATTTTTCTTAGATTTAGCTTCTAATTCAAGGACACATGGACGGTTTACATTTACTGCTACCAAGACTATTGGTAAAGATTATTTTGGAGAAGATTGGAAACGGATTATTTATGGTTCAATTCTCCATACCGGATGCAATCGAATGTTTTATCGTCAGATGCGTTATATTATTGTTGATGATGAACGTCGCAATCCGTCGGATGGTTCCCCTCAAGATGATCCTACAAATAATATCCATTGGGATACCGGAGATTGTCATGCCAAAGCCAGTAGTAGTTTAATGGCATTATTAGAAGCCTATCCTAAAGATTTAGACCCACCAGTTCCAATTGATGAACAACAACCGATTGGATTACAATTTAGAGCGGCTTTAAGAAATGAATGGGTGGCGAAGGGAACTGTTGCTTATAATCCTGCATTAGATGATACTGAATTTGATTTAGTTATTCCCCTCAGTTCTTTGAAAGGAAATAAGCCAGCATTAGGCAATTATGAAGGTAAAATTTTAGTTGGTGTTGTTCATGAAGCTGAAGAACGGAGAGCAAAACCGGGTTGGATGTTGTGGCAATGGTTTGATTTTGAAACCTTAGAAGAAGATGGCATCATTACTAGGCTTGAGGAGAAGTGTCAGAATTTGGCAGGTGCATTTAATTCAATTCAAAACCTGGCTGAGATTATGCGAATTGATTTA
>CAZCHB010000238.1:0-2874 GCA_964498235.1 uncultured Planctomycetales bacterium | reverse complement strand
CAGACGCTTGGGTATTTTTCAACAACCAGCCGCTACGGCACGCCGCAGGATTTTATGTTCCTTGTCGACCAGCTGCATCAAAATGGCATCGGCGTGATTTTAGATTGGGTGCCGTCGCATTTTCCATCGGATGAGCACGGACTTGGCTATTTTGATGGCACGCATTTATTTGAACATGCCGATCCTAAAAAAGGTTTTCATCCGGATTGGAATAGCTGTATTTTTAATTACGGCCGCAACGAGGTGCGCGAATTCTTAATCTCAAGCGCGATGTTTTGGTTAGAGAAATACCATATTGATGCGCTCCGAGTTGACGCGGTAGCATCGATGCTTTATTTAGATTACTCGCGCAAACAATTTGAATGGATTCCTAACCAATACGGCGGGCGTGAAAATCTCGATGCGATTTATTTCCTTCGCCGTCTCAATGAAACCGTATATAAGAATTTTCCTGACATACAGATGATCGCCGAAGAATCAACGGCTTGGGGCGGGGTATCGCGTCCTGTTGAGACGGGCGGTCTAGGTTTCGGCATGAAATGGAACATGGGGTGGATGCATGACACGCTTGTGTACATGTCCAAGGATCCTGTCTATCGCAAATATCACCATAATGAACTGACCTTTAGTTTTTATTACGCCTTTACTGAAAATTTTGTATTGTCATTGTCTCATGACGAGGTTGTTCATGGGAAGGGTTCGCTAGTATCAAAGATGCCCGGTGATGACTGGCAGAAATTTGCTAACATGCGCCTGCTCATGGGCTATATGTTTGGCCATCCGGGGAAGAAATTATTATTTATGGGCATGGAGCTCGCCCAGTGGGAAGAGTGGCGGCATGATAAAAGTTTGGATTGGCATCTGTTACAGTGGGAGCCGCACCAAGGAATCCATCAATGGGTTAAAGATTTAAATAAGCTTTACCGCGCCGAGCCTGCCCTTTACGAATGTGATTTTACGCCCGAGGGATTTGATTGGATTGATTTAAACGACTATAATCAAGGGGTGATTAGTTTTATCCGTAAATCAAAAGACGGTCAATCATCCGTTGTTGTTGTCTGTAACTTTACGCCGATGACGTGGCACAATTATCATATCGGTGTTCCGCAAGCGGGGCTTTATAAAGAATTGTTAAATAGTGATGCTGCTATTTACGGCGGATCCAGTCAGGGTAATCTAGGCGGAAAAGAAGCATTGCCGGTTAGTTTTCACGGCCGTCCATATTCCTTGTCGTTAACGATTCCCCCTTTAAGTGTTTTATTCTTTAAAAAATAAAGATGTGACAAATAGAATAAAAGGAGACCGGTATGAAAGAAAAAGTCATTGAAATGGCAGGAAAAACATGGCGCTATTTAGGCCAAAACGGTGAGACTAACGTCGCCCAATTAACAAAGATATTAAAAGAAAAAGATGAAGTCATACTTCAGGCGATTGGCTGGCTCGCGCGCGAGGATAAGATCAATTATAGTATCAAGAACCGCCGCACCTTTGTCTCCTTGGTCGAGAATGAATTAAGGGCATTTAACAGTCAGGTTTATAACATGAACCAAGAAATTAAGAATGAAACAAGTAGTCCCCTTAAGAAAAGCAGAGCTAAAAAATGAACCGCTATGTCTGTATCCATGGGCATTTTTATCAGCCTCCCCGTGAAAACCCTTGGTTAGAAGAAGTTGAGCTGCAAGACTCCGCCTTTCCTTATCATGACTGGAATGAGCGGGTCACTGCGGAATGTTACGCGCGTAACGCGAATGCACGCATACTTGATGCTAACCGTAAGATTATTGATATTGTTAATAATTATTCGCGCATTAGTTTTAATTTTGGGCCCACCTTATTATCGTGGATGGAGACGAAAACACCGGATGTGTACGCGGCGATCCTTGAAGCGGATCGTTTAAGCCAAAAGAATTTCAGCGGCCATGGATCGGCGATGGCGCAGGTGTATAACCACATTATTATGCCCCTGGCCAATGATCGTGATAAACGCACTCAGATTATATGGGGCATCAAAGATTTTGAATTCCGTTTTAAACGTAAACCCGAAGGGATGTGGCTGGCTGAGACAGCCGTTGACCTTAAGACCCTTGATATAATGGCGGAGCAGGGGATAAAATTTACCGTATTGGCCCCCAATCAAGCTAAACGTGTCAAAGAGGCTGGCCAGCCGATGCAATGGCGCGATGTCAGCGGCGGTAAGGTTGATCCGCGAGCCGCCTATCGGTGTTATTTGCCATCGGGCAGGACTATCCATATTTTTTTTTATGACGGGCCTATTGCGCAGAATGTTGCTTTTGAAGGATTACTGAATAATGGTGAATATTTTGCGAACCGGTTGATCAGGGAATTTAATCCAGCCAGCCCATCCGCACAGTTGGTCAATATTGCAACTGATGGTGAAACGTACGGACATCACCATAAGTTCGGCGACATGGCCTTAGCGTACTGTCTCCAGTACCTGCAGACGACAAATTTGGCGCAATTAACGGTATACGGCGAATTTCTAGCGAAAGTTAAAGTTGATCTTGAGGTTGAGATTAACGAGAATTCATCGTGGAGCTGTGCGCACGGCGTAGAGCGGTGGCGCTCTAATTGCGGCTGTTCCACCGGCGGAGGTCCTAATTGGCATCAGTTGTGGCGTGAGCCCCTGCGTCAGGCCCTGGATTCTTTACGTGACGGTATGATTCCTATTTATGAAAAAGAAATGTCTAGGTTTCATGTGGATGTATGGGCATTGCGTGATGCGTATATCGACGTGATTCTGCAGCGGACGCCTAAACAGATGGATTTGTTTTTTAAGAATAACTTTGATCGTGAATTTACAACAGCCGATAAGATTAAAATATTAAAATTATTGGAAATGCAGTTTAACGCCCA
>CAZCHB010000237.1:0-2876 GCA_964498235.1 uncultured Planctomycetales bacterium | reverse complement strand
TGCCGGCCTTACAGAGTGATTATTTTATCGCGGGTTCAGGGCTTGGCCAAACAGAGGGAAGGCTTAACAATGCCTTTAAGCCCAGCGCCTATTTCTCCGTTCAGGGGAAATCTTTTGCTAATCCTTTGGATTTCTTTTTTCAATCAATTGATTTTGAGCATTATGTATGGGGCGCGGCGAATTGGATTTTTTTGGGTGTTGCTGTATTGGGGTTTACTTTAATTGGTTTATTTCTTGCGCGTAATTCGTTAAAGCACGTGTTTTTCCTTTGTATTCTTGTATTGATTTTGCTTAATGTCGCGCCTTTTCCGCATAATTTATTTGCTTTTTATTACAAGTGGAATGATCCCGCCACTTATCCATTGTGCCTGTTGTTAACGGTATCCGGTATTGTGCATTGGATCAATGTACTGACTAATCCGTTCAGTTTTTTATTGCGCTCTTTCCATGTGCCGGCTTTATTTATGCCGTATTTATTCTTGCCGCTGGTAGCTTTAGGGATATCAGCCTGCGTCGATCTAACTAAAGGAGAAGCAAAAAATATTTATCGGAAGCGTCTTCCTTGGCTGATTGGCTTATTGGTGCTGGTTTTAATATTCGCGCTCATATTATTAACAGGCGCTGTTAGGTCATACGCGGCGCTTTCATTATCGGTATTTATCATTTTTCTATGTGCCTGTTTGGGTGACAAAACACAGCAAAACTGGAAGATGACCCGTTCCTGGGGATTATTTGCCGTGCTGATCGCCGTTGATATTACAGCGTTGTACGTGTATGCGCATAACTATCCATATCCTAACCGCATTCAGGCAGAGCATATTGAAGGCACCCCTGCGAGTCAGCAACAAATCGTGGAATACCAAAATCCGCAATTATTATCATTCCGAGAATTTGGAAGCACATCTGCCCTAGGGACTTGGCTTAGCTCAACCGAAAACTACTACGGCCTATTTTATCAGTTTACGCCTATTGATCGTAATTTGGAAATACCGACGATATACACACCTGTCCCAACAGCTTTTCGTCAATTACATGAGGATTATTATGGTAAATCATATTTATTAAAGGAACAGCGTTTAATTAGCTGGCGTGAATATGGGGTTGACGCGGCCAAAGTCAGCATGCGTGACTTGTTGGTCAATAACGCGCAAGAACATGTTTTGCGTGTCAATGATGGGCACGCGGACCATTTAACATTGCCTTCAGAGGCAATAATTTCCCCTTTTAAAGAAGATGTCAGCTGGCAAGAGTTTAGATTTATTGCCAAAGAGGCACGGACAAAGAAAAAAGGCCGATTGAAAGAGTATGCGTTTAGGCTGCCCGAAAATTTTCCAAAGTATTTGTCCACTGCAGTGTTCACCGCAGATTATAATAGCTGGCAGTTTCAGGTAGGATTAAAAGCGTTAGTTCCAGTACAAGGACACCTGTTAGAAGCATATACGTTTGATGTTAATAATGTCCGTCAGGGATGGTTGACGATGCTTTTGCCCGGTGATAAAGATATCAGCAGTGAGGATATCCATTTAAAAGTTAAGATGCCGGCCTTTATATCTGATGTATGGCGTAATGAGCATGATAATATAGGCATAATATTTAAGGCGCCGCGTCAGGGCTGGGTGGTATTTCATTATCCGTATGATCCTAAATGGCATTTAAGCATCGACGGAAAACGTGCCGTATTGTTCAGGGTTAATGATTATTTTATGGGGGCTCCTATCGCGCAGGGAGAACATAAGGTTTTATTGCAGTATTGGCCGCATACGCCGCTTCGGTTATTGTTGATTGCGGCAATGGTATTGACTGTCCTTGCGGTCGAGGGACTGCTTATTTACGCGTTTTGGAAGAAATCAAATTAATATTGGAGTTGGGCCATGAAGGTTTTGATTACGGGAGCGGCGGGCATGGTAGGGGTTCATTGCGCTCTTCATTTTCTAAGGCAGGGGCATGAGGTTATTGCGTACGATAATTTACAGCGGTCAGCCATTTTGACTTCTGGCCGGAAGCCTATCCTGAATAATTGGAATGAACTTAGCCGGCACGCGGCCGTCAGCCTTTATGAGAAAGATATCCGTGATACAAGGTCCCTGGAAAAATGCTTTGTAAAACATCGTCCTGATGTGGTTATCCACGCGGCTGGCCAGCCAGGCGTCCGTTTTGGGTTAGAGCATCCCCAAGAAGATTTTGCCATTAACGCGCAAGGGACAGTGAATGTTCTGGAAGCAATGCGGCGGCATAATCCCCAAGGCACGTTTATTTACTGTTCGACCAATAAGGTTTATGGGGATAATGTCAACGCGCATGCCTTGGCAGAAAAAAGAAAACGTTATGCGTTTAAAACAATCAACGGCATTAAGGAGACGGAGAACATTGATTTAACGGGGCATACTCCTTACGGCGTTTCAAAACTGACGGGTGACCTATATGTCCAGGATTACGCGCGGATTTACGGGCTTAAAACAGGAGTTTTCAGGATGAGCTGCATTTACGGAACACGCCAGTTTGGATTTGAAGACCAAGGCTGGGTGGCTTGGCTGACGGCCTGTCATTTATTGAATAAACCAATTGTCATTTACGGTGATGGTAAACAGTTAAGGGATGTGCTTTGGGTTGAGGATTTAGTTATGGCCTTTGACCGGTTCATCCAAGGCCCCCATCAACGCGCTGTATATAATATCGGCGGCGGTGCCAAGAATACAATGTCACTTTTAGAATTATTAGGTTTCTTGACGCAACACACAGGAAAACAACCGATCGTTACTTTTACACAAGAGCGTTTATTTGACCAAAAGGTTTATGTGTCAGATATCAGCAAGGTAAAGCAGGAGTTAAAATGGGAACCGATTGTTGCGCCGAAGCGCGGCATTGCGCGGTTAGTC
>CAZCHB010000236.1:2481-2896 GCA_964498235.1 uncultured Planctomycetales bacterium | reverse complement strand
GTTTGAACGGTTGGCCGTATTTGGTGACGTTCATTCACAGTATGCAAGTAAAGATGGACTGATTAAATTTTTCAAAAGCACTGAGCATATCGGTGCTGTTTTGTTAAATGGAGATTTGGTCGATTCTAAGTCACTTACAAGGCACATAAAACTTGGTAGGATTATGGACTACGAAGATGAATTGGAGATGTCCTACCAGCTTCTAAAGGGGTTAAAAGAACAATTTGATCACGTCTATTTTAAGGAAGGTAATCATGACTGGTGGTTGGAAAGATTCATTTCGATGAAAGCCCCTGAATTTGGGAAGGTTCGCGGGTTCACTTTAAAGGAAATGCTAAAACTTGGTGAGTTAGGAGTTCACCACATACACAACTTACAGCCTATAAATTACGGGGATTTGGACATAATTCATGGT
>CAZCHB010000236.1:0-2471 GCA_964498235.1 uncultured Planctomycetales bacterium | reverse complement strand
GAGCAAGTGTTCCAAACCGTCCGGCTCTGACTTACTTAAAGCGATGGATGAGATATAAGAAAGACAAATGTAAGTTACTGGCATCACACGTTCATACGGACGATCATGGCATTATAAAAGAATATGACGGTCAATATGGGGAGGCGTGGACGCTTCCGGCTATGTGTGTGAAGGGCGCTGAATACGCTCCTTTTACAGGTGCAAGTATAGGACATGGTGAGGTAGTAGAAACTGATTCAGGGATGACGGTAAATGTGAAAATATATTCATGAGCCTTACAAAAATACCCATTTCACCATATGCCATTGATATGTGGGTTATAATTAGCAAAGACCCACATAAGGAGGTAGCACAAGTAAACGTATCAAATCCTGGAATTAATATATCTTGGGGTGATGATATGGCGGCATGGACAAACGACCATTTTTACGAGGGGTATATAATAGCGGTAGTTTTCGATGCAAGGGGCTTAGAGGTTGACACAATAGTTCATGAGGCTATCCACATAAAAAACATGCTTTATATGCATTCGGGGATTAAGCACGATCCAAATAACGATGAACCGGAAGCGTATTTAACTGGTTGGATAGTAGGTAAGATTTTGGAGGCTTATAAAGAATTTAGAAAGAAATGAGATACTTAGTATTTTTACTCATCATCCTGAGTAGCTGCGCTTCCAACAAAGCAAACCGGAAACTAAAACGGGCTAATCGGTTGATCGCTCAGGCTGAACAATTAGGGGCAAAAGTCCATGCTGATACAGTCTACAAGAAAATACCCGTTTACATTGATTCAGTTAGAGTAGATTCAATCTTTACGGCTAAACCTGGGGATACGGTCTACATGGAAAAGGATAGGCTTAAAATCAAATATATAAGGTTAGCCGGTGATTCTGTTTACATCGAAGGTAAATGCGATTCAGTAACGGTCATAAAAGAAGTTCCCATTTCGGTAACCAAAGAAATTAAAACCGGATTAGGAGTTTTAACCGTTGTTCAATGGTCTGTTTTAGCCCTTATTGTGGGGGCTATTTTGGCTCGTGTTTTCTGGAAATAACCGATTAAAACGGTTAAGTGTCCGATAGCCGCTCATTGGCATCAATTGCTCGATTACCCACGATTTGCCCCTTTCCCGCGGACGGTCGCATTCCTACGCGCCACGGGGCAACCAGCCGCACGGTATAGAGAAACTCCGACAGATTAGATACTCGCAACCTGCTGCCAACACTATGTATGAGCAAAAGCGGCCCGTAGGCGGCACCAATGCAAAGGCAGCGCATATCAACGCTCTTCCAAAGCCTTTCCATCCGTGCCGAGTAATTCGCGAGACTCCAATATTTCATCACGTAGTTTATGCATCCATTTATAGTACTTGTCGACAAGGTGAGTTCTTTGAGAATATTCATTGAAATCAACCATTGTCCCCCAGCCAGCCTCACAACTAAATCCAAACCAATAAAGAAATCGCGTAAATGGGCCGGGTGGATTTTCAGCATTCTTTAAAACCTCATGGCTTATGTAATCACTAAACTCTTCATCATCAAGCCATCTTTCTATTTGCTGTTTAGCAATGGCAGTCCATGAAGATAGTTTTCTGTAATTCACGTCATCCGGAACGGTGAATTTTTCATTATACTTTTCTTCTTTCATAGGTCTTTATATAATTCTTTGCAGTACTCGTATCTATCGTTTATCATTCTATCAATGTTTCTCAAGTAAACCTCATTGATACTTTCGTATTGAATACTCATTTTAAACTCATTGTCAAATTTGAGCATTACAGGAATAGCAACTTTAAGACATTCCTCTTTCCTTTTATTAAGCTCTTTGATTATTGGGTCATTCAAAATTGACTCATGTAATTTGACCAAATCAATTGAGGACTTTTTAGATTGTTCCATAGTTATAAAGTTTTGGTTTCAACGCTAACAGAGCCAAGCTGCGCAAGGCACTGTTGCTCATTAATATTATCAAGGCCGCTTCTACTCATACATTTGTTACATTATAGGCAAGTTTTTTTCTCTGAGTTGTCGCACCCATGCCGGAGGCCGCGCAATCCCTCCCACATGTGCGCCAGCCAACGCGCCCAAAAACCAGCCTATAACACCGTGTATAGTGTATTGCGGCCCGTAGGCGGCACCAATAGCCAAACCACACCTGCCTTCGCACATCCTAAGTTTGTCTATCCGTGCCGTATATTTGTGGAAGCTCTTGCCAATGAGTTATTTTAACGCCTGACTTTTCATCATTTGGGATAAATGATTTAGCATTAAGATTAAACACATACCATCCGCCATTTGCCCTAAATCCTACATGGCAATAGTCAGAGCCTTTTAACATTATACAAACTATTACTCCTATTTCAGGTCGCTGAAATTCAACAGACTTCCAAACTCTATCCTCTTTAAGAAGTAGGCTTTCTTTGTAATCCCTGTGTTTACATTCACCAACCATCAAATCACAATTACAAGT
>CAZCHB010000235.1:0-2988 GCA_964498235.1 uncultured Planctomycetales bacterium | reverse complement strand
GTATCGGAACGATAACGCCGCAGGGAGCATTGGTTGTGACCAATGGGAATGTAGGAATTGGGACATGGGCGCCGTCTAATAAAATGGAAATAGTTGCTAATGCATTAGGGATAACACAGGTAGACGGGCGAGGTTTTAAGTTGATTAATAATACGGCAGCTGTGGATGGAGTTCAACAAGTGTCTCCTGCGATTATTTGGAGAGGGTATGGGTATAGGCCTATTCCACAAGATGATTCAGTATCATTGGATTTTAGAATGTATGTAGCACCAGTACAATCAAGCTCTCTCAATGAAGGCTATCTCTCATTTGAATCCCAAGCGGACGGCGGAGGGTACTTAAATAAATTAACATTGACCCATAGCGGTAATCTTGGTATTGGTTCAATTTCTCCTGTTCAGAAATTGGATGTAAATGGAAATGTGAGTTCGACAGGTTTCCTGACGACTGGAGGGTATACGCAAAGCGGATCCAGCGGCAATACAATTACTGGAGTGACGACCTTTAGCAATGTAACAAATTCAGCTTTATTTACTGGCGGTAATGTCGGTATAGGCTCAACAGCGCCAGGTCAAAAGCTTGATGTGCAAGGGACCGTACGGACAACAGGATTTACATTAAATCTAAGTCCTAATGCAGGGTATGTTTTGCAGACAAATTCCGTTGGTGTGGGGACATGGGTTGCGCCGTCGACGATTATTTCAGCCGGCGGAAGCCCTAGCGGCGGGCAGAATGCGGTACAATATAATGATTCATCGGCCTTTACCGGCAGTGAAGCGGTTTTCTCGTTTAACGGGACAAACGTGGGGATCGGGACAACAAACGGTGTGCAGGTATTAGATGTCCGCACGACAGCCTCCATGGCTATGAATGTCGGTATTGGAACAACAGCAACGGGAATTGCGGCAAGATTAGCTGTTATCGGCGGTAATGTCGGTATTGGAACAATAACGCCGCAAGGTGGTTTTGTTGTGACGAATGGTAATGTGGGGATAGGGACATGGACGGCTGATTATGCAAGAATGGTTGTGCGCGGTAATGTGGGCATTGGGACAAGCAGTGCAACAAATGCGGATTTAAATGTGTATGGTAATGTCGGCATTGGAACCCCGGCTTCATTCAATAATTTAAAGATTGCTAATCTTATCACCACAAATTCAGAGTATGACAATGGCTCCCAGGGGGCAGGGTATACAGTGGATTGGAACAAGGGGAATAAGCAAAAATTGACCTATTCTTCAAATATTACTGTTGGTTTTACCGCCCCGACGATCGGGGTGGGTAATTTAATGCTAAAGCTTGTTAATTCGGGAGGCGCCGGTGATCCTACCATATCGTCAGCAAAATGGATTGGTCAGGCAACCCCTGATTTTACCAATACCAATGGGGCCGTTGATATTATTACCTGTTATTACGACGGGTCTAGTTACTATTGCACAGCGGGGTTGAACTTTACGCCATGATAAGAACGCGTCTAAGAGTCTTTATTATCCTTGTTGTGATGGGTTTCTTAACCTTTTCAAACGGCCTATCAAATCCATTCATGGTTGATGACCATGCTTTTTATGAGGAGAAATTGCTTAATATTAAATTTTTACCCTTGCATTTCTTGCCTGATAAGAATAAGGCTTTACGAATAGAGGGAGAATCAGCAGACCCTTTTTATCGTCCTTTGGCAACGGTTGTGCCGATGCTGTCGTTATTAACGTTTAAGAAAAATACAACCGGCCATCATTCGGTTAATTTAGTCTTAATGGTTTTAGCCGGATGGTGTATTTATATGTTTTTGGAGTTTTTAAAAGCTCCTTTTTTGGTGGCGTTTTTAGCGTCAGTCTTTTATGTGATTCATCCAATTAACGGGGTGATCGTCAATTACATTACGGCGTCTGTTTTTGCAGTGCAGGTCATGTTGATGCTGGGCGCTTTATATTTTTTGTTTAAGCCAAAAACGTCTGATCGTCAATCTAAGTTCAGTTTTAGCTTAAGCATGTTTTTTTATTTACTTGCGACCTGGTGCCATGAGACAGCCTTGCTTTTACCGGCCTATGCGTTTGTCTTGTATGTGGCGATGCAAGGCTTAGGTGATTCTTGGGCTGAAAATAAAAATATATTAATCAAGGCATGGGATAAAACGTGGCCCTTGTTTATTATGCTGGGCATTATCTTGCTTGTGCGGGTGTTTTTTGTTGGGGCCTTACAGGCGAGCATCCTAGATAAGATTAAAATGTATGATATGAGTTTTTCGCAATATTTAGCCACCTGGACGATGCTTTTAACATGGTATCTTTCAAGATTGTTTTGGTATAAGAATGTTGTGCTTATTATGGCGCATCAGCCGCTTACATCTGATATTGGATTATGGGTTCTAATATTATGTGTCTTAGTTCTAGTGGCAGCTTTCTTGATATGGTTTTTTCGTCGGGATAAGTTAATGTTTCTGGGATTAAGCTGGTTTGTTTTAGGTTTTGTCCCGTTTACGTTGGCGTGTTTTTTTCAGCCTATTCATGGGCTGATGATTGAACCACATTGGTTTTTATTTCCTGTGATTGGATTTTTTATTGTTGTGGCCTCTGTGATAGCTAAAACTATTGAGCGGCAAGGTAAATTATTGTCTTATCTAGGACGTGTGGCGCTTTGTAGCGTGGTGTTTTGTTCTGTCTTTTTTTCGCGTTGGCATAATTGGGTTTGGGGGGATGAGGTGCGGTATTGCCAATTTTGGCTTTCCCAATCGCCGTCTTTTGTGGCAGTTAATGCATATCTTGCCAAGGCCTATGAGTTTCGTAAGGAATTTGATACGGCGCGTGCCCACTATAAGATTATCCTAGGGCGCGGCTATAAGGATGAGATTGCGTATACCAATCTAGGTTTAATGGATATGCAGGAAGGTAAGTGGGAAAGCGCGGCTGGGCATTTGCAAAAAGTCTTAGACATCGACCCTAAAGCATCGGTTGCTGTCAGTAATATGGGGGTTGTGTATTTTAATAATGG
>CAZCHB010000234.1:0-2997 GCA_964498235.1 uncultured Planctomycetales bacterium | reverse complement strand
AATGTTAAGCTTGCGGCTAATGAGCGAGGCCCAGCCATCACGCGAATTGAATTACAGCCGGCACCAGGCGTTAAGGTTCAGCAAATTGCGTCATTAAGCGACGACTTAGCATTAGCCTTAAGCGCTTCAGCCGTGCGCATCTTAGCGCCTATCCCAGGCAAGAATCGCGTTGGGATTGAGGTGCCTAATGGTTCTTCCGCCGCTGTCTTTTTGAAAGATGTTTTAACGCAAAGCAGTTTCAGTTCATCTGCTTCTAAATTAGCACTGGCCTTAGGTAAAGATACATCTGGTAAACCATTGATTGCGGACTTGGCCGATATGCCGCATATGCTTGTCGCTGGAACGACAGGTTCCGGGAAGACGGTTTGTTTAAATAGTTTGATCATGTCTATTTTATTTAATGCTTCCCCCGAAGAAGTTAAATTTATCATGATCGATCCCAAGATGGTTGAGCTGGTGCCCTACAATGATATCCCGCATTTAATTTGTCCGGTTATTACCGACGCCAAAAAAGCCACGCCCGCACTTAATTGGGTGGTGGGGGAAATGGAGACCCGGTACAAGACCTTAGCCAAGGAGCAGTGCCGCAATATCAAGGGCTACCATGCTAAAGGCTTAAAAATGCCCTACATCGTTGTTGTCGTTGATGAGTTGGCAGATTTAATGCAGGTTTCGGCAAAGAGCGTTGAAGGTGCTATTGCGCGTTTAGCGCAATTAGCGCGTGCGGTGGGAATTCATTTGATTTTAGCGACCCAGCGACCGTCGGTGGATGTCATAACTGGTGTCATTAAAGCAAATTTCCCGGCGCGGTTATCGTTTAAGGTTGCCTCCAAGGTTGATTCCCGCACAGTTTTAGATATGAATGGCGGCGAAAGCCTGTTAGGAAAAGGGGATATGTTATTTCTAAAACCCGGTGATGCCAAACCAACCCGCGGCCAGTGCTGTTATGTCTCTGATGATGAGATTAACCGCGTGATAGATTACTTGAAGGCGCAGGGCAATCCGGAGTATAATGAGAACGTATTAAAAGCCCAGCCGGCTGGCTCAGGTACCGGCGGTACTGATGATAAAGATGAAATGTATGATGAAGCTGTGCGGGTTGTGGTTGAAACAAATCAAGCGTCAGTAACGATCCTACAGCGCCGGCTTCGCCTAGGGTATTCCCGCGCGGCGCGTCTTATTGATATGATGGAACAGTATGGCATTGTAGGTCCGTATGCCGGCAGTAAGGCTCGTGATATTTTAGTTGATCGGGAAAAATGGTTAATCGATAACATGGGAACTGTCCAGAACAATGACCCAGCAAACAAGCAATCCTAATTCAATCCTCAAAGATGCGCGCGAAGCCAAAGGCATAACGCTTGACATAGTCCACGAGGCAACCAAGGTGCCTATGGATGCACTTAAAGCGCTGGAGCAGGGTTATTCGGTTCGTATTCTAACGCCTTTTTATTACCGCGGATTCATTAAGATTTATGCAGAGTTTTTAGGTCTTGATCCGAATGAGGTCTTAAAAGCATATCATTTGGATAAAACCTCGGTAAAGATTGCGCCTGTTCCCGTTGCATTAAAAAAAACAGATAATGATTCAAAACAGCTGGTGGGATCAGCAAAACAAAAGCCAGCGCGCATTACCCAGCCGGATGCGGCCATTACTTTAAATTGGAAGCCGATTATAAACGTGATTATCATTGCGGCGGCTTTGTTTATTAGTTTTAAAGTCATCACTTTTGCACTGACACATAGTATGTTTAGCCCTAAAGTCTCCAGCACGAAGAAAGCGTCGATTAAAGAGACGAAAGAAATTATTAAAACTGTTAAAGATGATAAATCAGCAGGTAAGCTTGTTAAGCTTGAAAGTGCCAGCAATAAAGCGGAATTAGTGTTACGGGCCAATAAAGACACTTTTATTCAGGTCAAAGTCGACGGCAAGGTTGTTTTTGCCATGACCATGCAAAAAGGCACCATGGAATCATGGAGTGCGAATGATGAGATTATTCTTTCAGGTAAAAATTTATATGAACTAGATATGGAAGTTAACGGCCGGAGGGTTGGTTCATTAAGTACTATTGAACGCAGGGCACACCGCGTGGTAATTAACAAGGATGGGTTGACGGTGAAGAAGTGAAGACAACGCAAGATTTCCAACATGAGCGTTTAAGCGCCGGCCAGAAGGTCGGCGTTATCAATTTAGGATGTGCCCGCAATTTAGTCGACGCCCAAATGATGCTGGGCCGCTTAAAGAAAAACGGCCACCGCATCGTTGATTCTAATCAAGCGGAGACGGTCATTGTCAATACCTGTTCTTTTATTGCTGAGGCCCGTCAGGAATCTGTCGATACCATTTTGGATTTGATTGAATTAAAGAAGCAAGGGAAGGTAAAAAAAATTATTGTGGCTGGTTGTCTGGCCCAGCGTTATGGAAAAGATTTAGTTGATGAATTTAGGGAAGTGGATGCCTTTGTGGGGACCCCGTCGCTTAATCGCGATAATATGCCTGATCAAATGCAGTTGACCCCTAGGCATTTTGCTTATGTAAAAATATGCGAGAGCTGTTTTAATGCCTGTTCATTCTGTGCCATCCCAAAGATTAAAGGCAAGTTTGTCTCCCGGTCCATTGAGTCAATTGTTAAGGAAGTCAAAGAACTTGACGCAAATGGGGTTAAAGAAATTAATATTATTGGGCAGGATATCACGGCTTATGGCATGGATATTTACCGGACAAAGTCATTAGCGCGTTTATTGAAAGAATTAGTAAAGGTTTGTCAGCATGTGCAATGGATCCGGTTGTTATATGCTTTTCCAGCTCATGTGACTGATGAATTGATTCAAGTGATGGCGGAAGAGCCAAAGATTTGTAAATACATTGATATGCCGCTTCAACATATCACCGACCATATCTTAAAAGAGCAAAATCGTAATATTACAACAGTTCAAACTAATGGGCTTATCGCAAAGATTAGAAAAGCAATGCCGGCGGCGTTTATGCGGACGACT
>CAZCHB010000233.1:0-3049 GCA_964498235.1 uncultured Planctomycetales bacterium | reverse complement strand
CATAGACGGTCTGGACCTCTTTCGCGCAGGTGTGAATGATGTCATCAGTAATGGTGAATGTTTCCCGGACAAAGCCGGCTAACAAGGCGCGGTCGCAGAGGATATTAATGATCCTAGGCGTCCCTTGGGAATATTCAAAAACAGCCTCGACAGCTTGAGGCGTAAATTGTAAACGGCTATCTGCGAGAGCGACGGCTAAGCGGTGTTGGATATACCGGCTGATTTCTTCTTTCATCAACGGGAGGATATGATAACGCACGGTCACACGTTGTGTTAATTGGCGCAGGGCAGGGTCTTTTAGTTTTTCACATAGTTCAGGCTGACCTACAAGTATGATCTGCAGTAATTTCTCTTTTTCAGTCTCTAAATTTGATAACAGGCGGATTTGCTCTAATTGGCGGACGTTTAGATTCTGGCATTCATCAATGACAATCGCGACATTATTGCCTTTCATGGATTGCTCAACTAAGAATTGGGAGATGGCGCTGACTAAGTCAAGTTTGCTGCTTTTAGTGCAGGTGATCCCTAAGTCATTGATGATCATCTGTAATAGCTGTAAATCGCTGAAAGAGGGGTTGAGGATCAGCGCTGTCTTTATCTTATCGTCAAGCTTGTTTAAAAGCGTGCGGCATAAGGTTGTTTTCCCCGTCCCAATCTCACCTGTCACCACGATAATGCCTTTGCGGGTATTGATCCCGTACATTAAATGAACAAAAGCTTCCTCGTGCCGAAGGGAAGAGAAGAAAAACGACGGGTCGGAAGTGATATTAAAAGGTTCTTCTTTGAGGGAGTAAAATTGTTTGTACATCATCTTGAATTATAGCACGGCGCGTGACATAATCAATCGATGATTGCAAAAACCGAAGGTATTGTCCTTAAAAGTTTTGATTTCCGCGAGACCAGCCGTATTGCCACGTTTTTTACCCGTGATTACGGTAAGGTTAAAGGCGTGCTTAAAGGTATCCGTAAAGATCCTCGCAAATTCGGATCCAGCGTTGATAAATTTTCATTAAATGATATTGTTTATTACCAATACCGCAATTCTGATATCCATCTAATCAGTCATTGTGACATGAAGAATTATTATATGGGTTTGCGGCAGGATTTAAAGCGCATGACCGCGGCAAGCTACGCGTCGGAATTAATTGATACAGTGATGCCCCTTGAATCACAGAATGCAGAAATTTATGAATTGATGCAGGATTTCCTGCATGCCTTACAAAACGCCAATGATATCAGTAAATTAGTGCATATGTTTCAAATTAAGATATTATCAATGTCCGGATTCAAGCCGCATTTAGAATCATGCGTCCGGTGCGCTGTTAAGATTGCAGACGCAGCTAAGTTTAATTTACGACTGGGCGGTTTGGTGTGTGCCCGCTGCCGTGATATCCCAGGCGAGGCCATGGCGATCTCTAAAGGAGCGGTGGCATCTATCATTCATGTCCAGAAAGAGCCATGGAATAACGCGGTACGCTTAGGGGTTTCAATGCCGGTGAAAAAAGAATTGAAATATGTGCTGAATCATTTTTTAGTTTTTCATTTAGAGCGGCATTTACGCTCGACGCAATTTTTAACATGAAAACACCTTTATTTATTGTTGTATTATTTGCCGCGGTGTTAGCGGCTGGTCAGTGGATGGTCGGGCAAAGGCAGGCGGTGCCGCGGGCGCCGGTTGGCGGAAACGTATACCATGTGGCCTATGTTAATGATGGGGATACAATTAAATTAAATGATGGTCAGCATGTGCGTTTGATAGGAATTGATACCCCGGAAACACACAATAATAAAAAATTGGCTAAGGATGCGGCACGCCGGAAAATTAGTCGTAAGATGCAGTTAGCTATGGGTGAGCAAGCGGCAGTTTTTGTCCGGTCGTTTTTAAGTGATAAGGATGTCCGTCTTGAATTTGATGTGCAGGCCAAAGATCATTATGGGCGCACCTTAGCATATGTATATTTGATGGATGGGACATTTGTGAATGAAAAGATTATCCGTGAGGGATACGCGTATCCTTTAACGATTCCGCCGAATGTGCGTTATGCGCATCAATTTAAACAATGGTTTGATGAAGCAAGAGAAAATAAAAGGGGGCTGTGGAAATGAGGAGAAGAAAATACGTATTATTGATCACCATATTAATTTTAAGCGGATGTGCGTCGACTGACGCGATTTATCGTAATTATGATAAGCTGGTTAATATTCAGGATGGGGTGGATGCTCAGGAAGCAAAGATTATGGCCCAAAAGGATTTGATCGGCATGCAGCAAAAACGGGATTACCGAGTCACTGCGCCTGACCTTAAAACAACGCCTGAAGCCTTGCAATACCCTGATTATTGGTTCGTCGTATTCGGACATAACTGGTTATCCCCAATGTCAACGGATCCGCTGGCCAAGACATATACACAGCTTAGGGAAGCGCAGTATGTAGTGGTGATTGATAAAAAGACGGGTGAAATTAAGTTCTCCGGAGAGTGGTACCCAAAACGTCAAGATAATTTTGAGTGGGTTTTTGATCCATATGCGTACAAAAAGGCGAGTTCCCTGAGCCTGCCGCCCTATGAGCCGGGCCGAAAATTATTATACTAATTTATTCTTTCCAGACTGTCTCTTCAGTTTCTGCTTGAGGGGTATATTTGTGAATCTGGCGGGATTTGAGTGTTGGTGTGCGCGCTTGAGTGACGATTTCTTTGGCGAGAGCTTTGCCGATCCCTTTAATGCCGCCTAAGGCTTCGGCCGTGGCATGCTGCAGGTCAGCTAGTTTATGGTAGCCGTGGCTATATAATTGACGGGCACGGATACGCCCCACCCCATGCAGGCTGGCTAATTCCAATAGTTCTTCCTTGATGCCGTATCGGATACGTCGACGGAGATTCTCCAGTACAAAAGTGATTTTCTTAAAGTGATTAAGTTCTGCGATGCTTCCTGCCGCAAACAAAAGCCATTGCGCGCTTTCAACGTGCCTGTAAATGTCTCCTGGACCGACGCCGAAATCGTCACAGAGGGCGTCTTCATTTTCTTCTTCAATCCACCGTCCTAACAGCCAC
>CAZCHB010000232.1:0-3053 GCA_964498235.1 uncultured Planctomycetales bacterium | reverse complement strand
CCAAGGAAATCAACGAAGGAAGAAACTTCGCCCAGTTAAGGCAAGTCTACAATTCATTAATACTTGCCACATGGTACAAGAAAAAAATCAAAGACAGCATCCTAGCCAAGGTTTATGCCGATAAGAATAAAATCTCCGCCTTAGGCGGATCCGCCTCTGGCGGAAAAGGTGACATTGAAGCTATCTACCAGCAATACATTCAATCCTTCAAAAAGGGCACCTATAATTTTATTAAAGAAGAACAAGATTACGTCACTAAACAAATGATCCCAAGGAAGTATTTTGCTGGGGGCTTCTCATTACAGGGCGTCAGTACAGCTGCGACAATAGTCGCAGATTTTGCCATGGCTAATGATGAAGTGTTTGTGGTAAAGGTTGATATGAATCCAATTACGCAAGGGAAAATAGCGGCGGAAAGATTAAGACAGTCATTAGAGGGCAACAGGAAGATAGAAGGAGAAAGTTTGGCAGATATTGCTTTTCGACATGGCGTGTCCCGCCAAACGGCTTCAGCAATGGGGATTTCTGTGGTTAACGATAGGACAAGACAAGAAGAAGAATTTCAGAAGTTTATTGATGGCCTCAGACTGGGTATTCCCCAAGATCATGTTATCACGATTGACAACACATTGGCTGAGATCCAGAAAGACTTTCCATTAATTCCTTCTGAAACAATCCGCAGAAAATTAAAGGCTGCGAATATAAGAACCGCCAATAGCCGAGATTCTATTGGCGATATCAATGGATTTCTGGCTTTTGCAAATGAATATCAAGGAAAGCAAGCGCCGTTGACAATTCCTGAGATAATGGCTAAATTTAAAATTAGCCGGGAAACAATCAGTGGTCGGCGGAAGCAGGAACAGTATAATTTTATTCCTAAACCTGTTCTAAGGACGGCCCCGACTGTTGAGGCTGTTAGTAAGAATATTATTACAGCAGGGAATAAAAAAGAGGCCTTGGAAGAATTCTACAAGGAGCTTAAAGACATTCCTGCGGGTAGTAGATTAGCTGAAACAGCCACTCAGATTTCAGCAAGGACAGGAATATCGGAAAAGACAATAGGTTTAATGCTGGATCATCGCGGTATTGATTCAGCTTGGAATGAAACACCGAGGCCTCTCCGAGCAGATAAAGTTTTAAGTCAGAATAATAGGAGTCCAAAAAAGAGAGTAAAAGTTATTCTTCCTCAATTAGTTATTACGAAGAAAGAAGAAGAAATTAAATTGGAAGAAGATAAATCATTGCCGATAGCAGAGAATATTAAATGGATCATGGAATATGATCCTTGGCTTAGAAGCACAAGGCAAGAAATGATGAATTGGTTAGGCGTACCCAGATGGCTGCAGGAAAGCAAGTATCCTTACGAATCATTTTTACAGAGATCATACCTTAGACGTCAAAGATTAAACGCCTCAATTGTTCAAGTCGCTTTTATGACAAACCGTTCGTTGTTTAAGATTGACAGGATATTAAGGGACAATGGCGTCAGCGCCATTATTCACGGCGAATTTGCATTACAGAGATGGATAGAAAATGTTAGGAAACAATATGGGGATGGAATATTGGCGTTAGGAATCTCTTTGAAATATGTCATGCGCCAGGAAGGAATCTGGCTTCCAGTTGATCGAGTAAGGCAGGAGCTTTTTAAGAATAATATCATTACATTTCCATCGAGAGATTATGCCATGATGATTAATGAAACAAAGGATCAGCAAAAGATAAGAAATCGGCAAGTGTTGGTGGATCTTGTTAATTTGCCAGCAGACTATAAATGGGGGGATCATAAAGATGAGTTGCCGTTATTAAAGGGATATCTTGGAAAGACTGTGCAGGGTACAGTTAGAATATCACCTAAGCCAGGAAGACTTTTTGTCTGGAATATATTAAGTAAGGCGGAGGATGGATGGGACATTGAAATTGTCAAAAGCGTCATAAAAGAAAGTTTTTATGAAATTATCCTAGAGGCGTCAAAGGAAGGAAAGGTTATTAGAAAGACTTTTCAAATAGGGCGTTTTAGGCAAAAGTTACAATGGGTTAGAGGGGACAAAGGGGAAGATGCTTACGCGTTAAGGATTACCGATAAACTTGGAATGCTGGAATTAAGGGAGATAATGACAAAGCCATTAGATTATGACTGGGAGAAGAGTGAATTAAATCTTTCCAATCTAGAGGGGATGATTTTGGGAAAAACAGATGCTAATGGAAGCGTTAATATTTGGCTTAAGGAATTTTATAACTATAGTTTTTTAGTCATGCCGCGGGGTGAGAAAGATTGGGAAATAAAAATAAAGTCTGCGACGGTTAAGAATGGTCTTCTTGAGATTGTTTTGTTGATGAATAAAGAAGGGAGAAAAGAGAGAGAAAAAATATATCAAATAGGGCATGTGTCACGCACGGTAGAGGGAAGCTTGCGTGAAAAAGGCAAATTTCTTGCTTTTTTAAATATTGGGGAAAGGATGGGCCTATCACAATTGGGGAAAGTGCTTACCTTTGCTCATGATCATCATTGGACTAGTATTAATGACGTTAAATTGCCTGTATTAGTAGGCATGAGTATTGGGGATAGTAATTTAGACGGTGATTATCAAATTCTTCTTGATGGATTCTTATTTGATGATGACATCAAGAATGCCAAAGAGGAGCGTATAAGGAGTGATTGGCATATTATTACACAGAAATTAATTCAAAATGGTTTAGCTCAACAAAAAAGCGACACTGAGGTTAGGCTATTCTTAGATATGAAGAAAGATCTTCAAAAAATAGTTGAGATATTTCAGCATGACGCTCATGTTCTTTTGCCTATCTTTGAGAAAGCAATGAAAAGAAAATATTCGATATATTGGAGAGCATTAGGTTTTCAGGAAGCCGGGTGGAGAGGTGAAATCATTAACATAATTCCTAGAGCCCATAGCCTAAGGTTAAGTATTAATTTTTCTAAAATAGACCGGACGTCTTTTGTCAGAGAATATGTGATAGGGCATTATCGTGAAGATGTGAAACCAGAGAACAAGGACGATCAGCCTATTTCTGTTTTTAAAATAATGAGAATAAAT
>CAZCHB010000231.1:0-3112 GCA_964498235.1 uncultured Planctomycetales bacterium | reverse complement strand
CCAAGGAAATCAACGAAGGAAGAAACTTCGCCCAGTTAAGGCAAGTCTACAATTCGTTAATATTGGCCACATGGTACAAGAAAAAAATCAAGGACAGTATTATCAACCAAGTCTATTCAGATAAGAACAAGATCAAAGGGACAGAATACACAAACAGCATTCAAAACGGTAGCCAACCAGGGGACATGTTCCGTTTTTCTAGAACGTGTCCCCATGCCGGTTGCCAGGCAAGTGAAGTGTTGAATGTGAAAGCAACCCAGGGTTATAACCGTTTGCCAAAGGGGCAATTGAGCCAAGAGGGAAATCCTAATGATGTTGAATTAATCTATCAAAGCTACCTCACTGTCTTCAAGAAAGGCGTCTACAATTTTATCAAAGAAGAACAAAGCCCTCTAACCCAGCAGATGATCCCAAGAAAATATTTTTCTGGAGGATTTTCAGGTCAATCCATCGATACTGCGTTGTCGTTGACGGCTAATAAAGCCATGATTATTGATGAGGGAGAAAAAGATAAATCTGTCTTGGCAGTAGATTTGGCTACGGCTGCTGAAAATGATATAGATGGGCTTCTTTCTCAGTTAGCATCATACCAGTCAGATATCAGGCTGCGATCTGCCCGTCAAATTATTAAACTTGATATTCCATTTGAAAAGTTGGCCCAGCAATTGTTGGCTAATGTCATTGATCCAACAGGGATTGAAAAAGCAAAGCAAGACTTTAATGATGATAAACGTTCGATGCGATTAACAGGAGGTTTTGAACCATCTACTGCACGACGAAATGCACGGGCGGCTTCTTTATTTGCTTTATTTGAATTATTATTGGGCAAAGAGAGTGTCGAGGATGCTTCAGTCGCTGCTTTTAGGGCTTGGTTAATCAGGCGTTTAAATAGCGAGTATACCCTTTGGCGGGAAGCCGCGATAGGTGAAGATGCCCTGCTTAATGAAAGTGTTTTTCTGGGGCATGCCGCGTCAGAAATTCCATCAGATTTTGCCTTGTTTGAAAATTTAAGATTATTTATGTTGGCTGGTAAAAGGATTCGATTCTTTGATTTTACTAGAGATTTTGACAGGTGGATACGCCCTAGTATTTTCAAGATTGTTTTCCCGACTAATTTAACATTGTCAAAAGCAGAAAGAGATCTTTGGACAGAAGCAAGGCTGCATATTTTAGATTTTAAGGATACGGAGCTATTTGATTCTGCCCAATTAGCAGTTGACCGGGCTCAGATTATAAAAAGTAAAGCCGTTAAACCAAGTATTATTGAAGAAATGGGCATCAATTTTAAGGAAAATATGAAAGGGAAGGCCGCAAATCATAGGCGATTTGTTGGGAAATCAGAAATTAAGACTGACCAAGCCATGGCTTATTCAGAGGAATTAAAGTTTGATGAAGATGCGTTAATAAAAATGAAGATGCCGGTATCGTATAAGCCTATGGAAATAGGCGGACATTACTTTGAATATAGGCAATCGACAGATTTAAGAAATTATTTGGTTGGGCCATTAATTTTTAGAATGCTGGCGGCAAGACAAGCAGATATAACAGAAGAGTTAATGAATGATAATAAGCAATGGTCAAACAGCATTGGTAGCTTTATTAGAGATAATACATTATATATTATGCCTGATGGGGCGGTGCCAAGTCAGCCTTTAAATAGGTATACGGCATATATGATTGGAGCCATGCTGGCGAATCGAGATAGGGTTAAAGGATCTCTTGTTTATGACATGGGTTGTGGTCCTGGCACCTTGTCGCTCGTGGCCTTGCGTTTAGGGGCGGATAAGGTGGTGATGATTGATAGTGACCATGAGTCTTTAATAACCGCCAAAGCTATTCTTAGGGCAAATGGTTATATAGAAGGAAAACATTTTGAGTTAATCGAGGGAGATTTAGGCCGGGGTGATGAATTATTTGCCAAGATTGCGCACACTATCAATGTAAAACGAAAGGTAGGTTTAGCTAACATAGGTCCGTGGCATCAATATAGACAAGCAAATGAAAAAAGCATTGATTTGCTGATAAAAGCAGGTGTCGGCATTATTCTTAATGGGGGATATTTATTGTCGAATCAGTATCGCAGTCATCAGCAGGCGCTTGATAATATGAAGCGCCATTTAGAAGTAGAGGGATATCAGGCAATTGAGATGAATTGGTTTTATGCGGCCATGGTCTCGGCAGTAAAAGATGAAGGAGGAAAAAATAAGGCTATGAGCGCTAAGGTACCGGTTAATGACTCAATAAGAAATTTAGCAGCAGAAGACTGGACAACAAGGGTAGAAGCAAGCAATGAACTGGTAGGAGCTGAGGACGAAGATATTCACCATCGTTTAATCAATAATCTTTTGGATCCACAAGGAGTAGAGAACGATCGTCAGGATTTACGCAGAAAGGCCCGCTATGCTACTCTTTTTACCTTGGCTGAACGAATGCGCTATTACGGTTTAGAAAATATTTCAGAGATCATTACTAAGGTTGAAGCTGAAGCGGTCATTTGGAGAAGTCATCATGCGATAGAAACGAATCAAGATGAGATGGATTTGATTAATGGGGGCCAATTAGGTCATGTGATGAGTGAGCGTAACGTGACACCATTGGTTAGTCTTGTGAGGCTTATTAATATTGTCAGACAAGATGAGCCATTAATAAAAAAGCTTGGGATGCACTATTGGGTTGGAGAGAGTATTGATACAATTTTCACAAAGGAAAGTTTGACCCCGGCAGCGTGGGAGGTTTTAAGAAATCCTGCCCAACTATCTGGCCAAGTTGAGGAAAGTAAAAGCATGGTAACGGAGAGTTTGTTTGTTAAAAAGCTTTCAGGGGAATCATTTTTCATGCGCTTAAATAATGATCAACGTCAGTTGCCAATTGTATTAGATGTAAAGAAAGATAAGACCATAGGGGATAGACGCTATGCGACCGTTTTGGTCTATCCTTTTTCATTAAATGTACACAATCAAACAGAAGCTACGGATAAAGGTTTTAATGAGCTGTCTGTTCTTAGATCCCCTGATATGAGTCCAGATGATCCTCTTGTTCCTCCATTAGGGACATTGGGCATGATAAAGTTGATTTTTATGGATGATGAGAAAGGTGAGCCGATTATGATTAT
>CAZCHB010000230.1:0-3135 GCA_964498235.1 uncultured Planctomycetales bacterium | reverse complement strand
TAAATTCTGCGCACCCACAAAAATATCATGATCTATAAATTCTTCGATCACAACACTTAAATCCACAAAAGGCGGACAAACCACGATATCCACGCCAACCACATCAACTAAAGCACGTTTTAACTCATCAGCTAAATGAATTGCTTCACGTGGTGTTTTGTTTAATTTCCAATTTCCCGCTATAATTGGTTTTCTCATACCATTCCTCTGTCATTGGGGCTGACACCTTTGGTGTCATTTATTGTTGAGCGCTGCAATCCCTGGAAGTTCCTTACCTTCTAAGAATTCCAATGATGCCCCGCCCCCCGTGGATATATGTGTCATCTTATCTTCTAATCCGAACTTAGCCACGGCCGCCGCCGAATCGCCGCCGCCAATAATCACTGTGGTATCTTTAAGTTGCGCCAGGTAGTCGGCAATCGCGCGCGTCCCTTTTTCATACGCCGTGCGTTCAAAAACACCCAAGGGACCATTCCATACAACTGTCTTGGCCTTGGCTAAAATCGCCTTATATTGTTCACGCGTTTTAGGCCCGATATCCAAGCTTTCCCATCCATCGGGGATGGTATCGGAAATTTTGCATTCGTCGCTGGTAAAACTTTGAGTAATGACAAAGTCACTGGTCAAAGCCATCTGGACGCCGGCTTTTTTAGCCTGTTCTAACAGATCCTTAGCCATATCTATTTTATCTTTTTCTAATTTTGAATTACCGATACTGATGCCTTGGGCTTTTAGAAATGTATAGGCCATCCCGCCGCCAATAATGATTGAATTTGCCTTAGGAATTAAATTTTTAATTAGCTCTATTTTATCAGAAACCTTGGCGCCGCCTAAAATAACCACTAAAGGGCGTTTGGGATTATTAATCGCATTGCCCAAATATTCCAACTCACGCTCAATTAAAAACCCTGCTACCGACGGTAAATAGGAGGTAATGCCAGCAGTTGACGCATGGGCACGGTGGGCTGTCCCAAAGGCATCGTTAATATAAACATCGCTAAGCCCTGCCAATTCTTTTGCAAAAGCTGGATCATTTTTTTCTTCCGCCTTATGAAACCGTAAATTCTCCAACAGCACAACACGTTCACTGGATTTAACAATCGCATCCCTAACGCCTTGGCCGATACAATCACTTAAAAATAAAATCTTTTCTTTTAATAGTTTTTCTAGATGAACAGCTACGGGCTTTAAGCTGAATTCGGCTTCAAAACCTGTTCCCTTAGGACGGCCTAAATGGCTCATTAAAATGACCTTGGCGGCACCTTGCGCTAAAGCGTATTGAATGGTAGGTAATGCCCCGCTAATCCGACGGTCATCAGTGATACGGCCGTTCTCAATAGGCACATTAAAATCGACCCGGATAATGACTTTTTTGCCTTTTAAAGAAACATCTTTAACTGTTTTTTTATTCATCGCGTAACTCCATTTATCATTAAGGTATACATCCGCCAGGAGCGGCTGAAAATCGTTCTATTTTAGTCATCCTTCGGCTTTTGTCAACCGGCAAATTGCGGCAGCTAAAGCAATCATTAGCCACATCAGCACGGACAATTGCACAGAATAAAAGGTTGTATCAAAGAAACTTTGGACAAAATACGATAAAAGCCCCGCTAAAACCCCAAACGACATAACGCTCCGATACCCCTCAAGCCTGCCTCCAATCAAACTAAATATGTGGGCAAACAAAGCCCAAATAATCCATAAGAATGAACCTAAGCCCAGCAGGCCAATTTCCGCGGTCATCTGTAAGTATGAATTATGGGGATACCCCCCCCACGCTTCCCTGTACTTTGGCCCCATCCGGGAATATGTATTAAGGCCAGCGCCCCATACGGGATAATCATTAATAATCCGCAGGGCTTCATTCCAAAATCCCCAGCGGCCATTACCCAAATAACTACGCATATAGGAAATAATATTATAATGTTCAAGATTTAGCTCATTGACCGCGGAGCCGCGCATGGTACTGACATCATCCGTCATAAAAGAAACATTCCGGGCTTTAATCATGGCCGGAGAAAAGATTAAATAAAAGCCTATCAATAATAACAGCAGTACCGGCACTATTTTCCTTTTAAAGAATGCGGCTAAAATAACAGCCATAAAAAACGCAACCCATGAACCTCTAGAAAAAGTTAAACCCAAACATGAAACCAAAATAATACTAGTAATAAAAAATAGCGCCCACAAAAACCCTTTACTGCCGATGCGGCCGCGGATTTTGTCCTGGAAATTCAAATTCAGATTTTTCCAATGCATCAATAATATTAAGAGCATAGGAATAATCGCGACCAGATAGCCGCCAAAATCATTTGAATGGCGCAATGAGGAAGAGACTCTTCCTCCTATTAACATGGTGTGCCGCAAGAAATCAATGCCGCTGAAATATTGACTTAACCCGCTGACGCCAGTGACAAATGCAGAGGTAATCCAAATCAATACAAAATTATTAATCTGCCTGACATTGGTAAACGCTTCTAGAAAACTGCTGTATAAATAAATTCCCCTTAGAACTTTACCAAACAGCGACCAGAAACTTAAGGCCTGGAATTGGCTGAATACAATCGACACCACAACCGCGCCGATAAAAGAGTATACTGGCCAATCCAAGAAACTAGGCGTCGGACGAAAGACTTCAATCACAGCCCTAAAGCCCCTAATCTTCCCCTTACGCACAAGGACTATCCGTTTAACCAAAAAAAAGAAAATCACAAAACCGGAACAAGTGCTGACTAAGGCAATAGAGATAGGCAGAAAAAATATCAGCGCGTAAAAAAACGCCCTTATCAAACGGTCCAGCCAAATAACCTTAATATCTTCTTGCATAAAACCCTATTGCTCCAAGTACCACTTAATTGTCCTTTTTAAGCCGTCCTCGAATCCAACCTTTGCTTCAAAATTAAATTCTTTCTTCGCGCGCGATGTATCCAAACAACGCCGCGGCTGACCATCAGGCTTGGACAAGTCCCACTTGATCTGACCTTTAAAACCCGTCAACCGAACAATTAAATTAACAAGATCCTTAATGGAAATCTCAAACCCCGCCCCTAAATTAACCGGCTCTGAGCTATTATATTTTGCTGCAGCCAATATTATTGCCCGCGCTGCGTCATTTACATACAAGAATTCCCGCGT
>CAZCHB010000229.1:0-3142 GCA_964498235.1 uncultured Planctomycetales bacterium | reverse complement strand
TGGACCTAATATTGCCTCCTACAAATATACCTACTCCATTACTATTAATAACGGATATGCTTTCTAGCGCATCAGTAGAAGCACCTCCTAACCACTGGCCCCAATTAAGCGTTGGCGTCCCTCCATCGGTCATCTTAATTACAAATCCTTCTTGACCACCACCATACACCCCTTGAAAGGTAACGCTTGTCATATTTGTTGATCCAGTAGCCACGCCGCCGACATAAATACTACTGCCGCTTGCAACCACAGATTTAACTTGATCACTACCAATGCCCCCCAACCACTGCCCCCAATTAAGAGTTGGCGTTCCTCCGTCCGTCATCTTAATCACAAATCCTTCTGAACCACCGCCATGCGGCCCATCAAAGGTGACACTTGTCATATTTGTTGTCATCGCAATATTTCCTGAAACATAAATATTACTACCACTAACATTTAATCCATAAACATTATCAGTACTCACACCTCCTATCCACTGCCCCCAATTAAGCGTGGGCGTTCCGCCATCGGCCATCTTAATCACAAATCCATCTTGACCACCGCCGGGAGACCCTTGAAAGGTCACGCTTGTCATATTTGTTGTCACCCCAACAATGCCTCCGACATAAATATTACTTCCACTGATATCTACTTCATAAATAAAATCTGAAGAAGCCCCCCCTAACCATTGCCCCCAATTAAGGGTTGGCGTCCCGCCATCCGTCATTTTAATGACAAACACTTCTTGAACCCCACCATACGACCCTTGAAAGGTCACACTTGTCATATTTGTTGATTGAATAGCCACGCCGCCTACATAAATATCACTGCCGCTGACAGCTAGTGAACGAACTTGATCAAAACCATCACCTCCTAACCACTGCCCCCAATTAAGCGTAGGCGTTCCCCCATCGGTCATCTTAATCACAAACCCTTCACCGCCACCGCCAGATGGCCCTGAAAAAGTAATACTTGTCATATTTGTTGTTTGGGAAATATAGCCCCCTACATAAATATTAGTCCCGCTTACTGCTATGTCGTTAACGACATCAGAACTATCACCCCCTAACCATTGCCCCCAAGTAAGGGTTGGCGTGCCGCCCTCTGATATTTTCACCACAAACCCATCAGTCGTTCCTCCTCTGTAGCCCCCCTGAAAACTAGATGCTTCAGATAATAAAGGTTGATCGTCATATCCCCCCGCGATAATGCCGCCAGCTATATTAGCCAAAGCATAGATGGTACCATCTCCCCCTTGCCCACCTGATGCCAGCCATTGCCCCCAATTAAGCGTAGGCGTCCCGCCATCTGTTAATTTAACTAAAAAACCCGCATTTCCACCATTGCCTATTGAACCGCTAAAGGTGACGCTTTGTAAACCACTGCTTGTCCCGATGCTTCCACCAACATAAATATTACTCCCATTTAAAATTAAAGGAATTAACGAGTCGGTACCTTGCCCCCCCAACCATTGCCCCCAATCAAGCGCGGGAGTCCCTCCATCGGAAATCCTAATAACAAACCCATCTGTAGCACCAGCATACGGCCCCTGAAAGGTCACGGCCTGAACATTGGTTGATGTAGAAATCGCACCTCCAACATAAATATTACTGCCGCTGATTGTTAGGTCATAAACGCCATCAGCACCCATCCCACCTATCCACTGTCCCCAATTAAGCGTGGGCGTTCCGCCATCGGTCATCTTAATCACAAACCCTTCTCCACTACCACCAGGAGATCCTTGAAAGGTCACCGCCTGCATATTGGTTGTTCTAGCAACAGTACCACCAACATAAATATTGCTGCCGCTGATGCTTAGGCCACCAATAGAATCGCTACTATTACCCCCTAACCACTGCCCCCAATTAAGGCAAGGGGTCCCGCCATCGGTAATCTTAATCACAAATCCTTCTGAATTGCCACTAGGAGGCCCTTGAAAGGTCACCGCCTGAATATTGGTAGTTCTAGAAATAAGCCCTCCGACATAAATACTACTGCCGCTAATAATCAATGCATCAAGTTGATCAATACCACTTCCCCCTATCCACTGTCCCCAATTAAGCGTGGGTGTTCCGCCATCGGTCATCTTAATCATAAATCCATCTGTACTACCGCCATAAGGTCCTTGAAAGGTCACAGCCTGGACATTGGTTGATGTCTGAATATTACCTCCAACATAAATGCTGCTGCCGCTTACTGCCAAGACATTAACATCATCACTGCCAATACCCCCTAACCACTGCCCCCAATTAAGCGTAGGCGTTCCCCCATCCGTCATCTTGATCACAAAAGCATCTTGAGCTCCTCCATGAGGACCTTGAAAGACAACACTTGTCATGTCTGTTGATTGAGTTACGGACCCGCCTACATAAATACTTGTTCCATTGAGTGCTATGGCATTAACTCTATCATTCGAATTTCCCCCTATATACTGACCCCAAATAAGAGACGGTGTAGCGCCATCAGCTATTTCCACCACAAATCCTTCAGAACTACCTGCATATGTCCCATTCATCGTAATGGACAAATTCATATTCCCATCAGCAACAACATAACCAGTTGATATAATACATCCCGTTGAGTCACAATTATTGACCGCAGCTGTTTGGTAAGCTACTGCCAAAACCAACCCGGCTCCGCCTTTACCGCCTAGCCATTGGCCGTATTTTAATGACTGCGCCAAGGCCGGCAAAGCCGTTAGCATGGCCATCATCACCAATAAAATTATTAATCTAAGACGCATCAATTTCTTCCCGCCGTTAATCTTGCATGATTAATAATGCGTTGCGCCTTAAGATAGGCTCGACGTGAATCATCAGAAAAACCATGACCATTAAAGAGAACACTTACGTTCTGCAACGAAATTGGATTTTGGCTTTCATTTAAGATTAAACGGCATAAACGTAAAATATTTTTCGTATCATTGCGCGCAAGGTAGGCTTGAATTAATTCAATGAGAACATGCTCATTAGAAGGAGCAATGCTTAACGCCTCTTCTAAAACAGCAATGGCTTCGTCTTCGTGCTTTAATTTCTGGTACGTCTTGGCAATATTTAAATAAGGCAGGATTTGATATTTATTAAATAAACGCGATTGTTTAAAATACTCAAGCGCCCTCTTGTAATCACCTTTTTTATAATACACCCAACCCATCGAATCC
>CAZCHB010000228.1:2837-3159 GCA_964498235.1 uncultured Planctomycetales bacterium | reverse complement strand
TGCGCGTTGATGTTTTTACGTAAGATCACATCAACATGACCAATTGGTAAACCAGCGCCAAGCGCCCCTGTGACAGCATTGCTGGCAGGAGCTAAAGGAACTTCTGCCGGCGGCGGCGTAACAGCAACAGGAGCCGCAGGCGCTGTGACATCGCTGACAACGCTTCCCGTTAATCTTTCAATTGCCTGATCTGGATAAACAACTTTTTGTGACTGTTTAATTATCAGCTTGTTGCCCGGTATCAATTTACCGTCGGCACGTACACCTTCAACCTTGACGGCGTTAACAACGCCCTCCTGCCCCCATAATGATTTTGAAAAAA
>CAZCHB010000228.1:0-2814 GCA_964498235.1 uncultured Planctomycetales bacterium | reverse complement strand
TTCGCATCCGTTTCCTTAAATTTCCGGCTCATCTGCTCCAAAATGCCCCCAAGCGTATCGCCTGACTCGACGGTTGCAATAATATCTCCGTTTTGGCCTGGGCTAAAAGTAGCCGCACGGCTCATTGAGGGAGTCAAACTAAGACCTGCTAGCGCCATCATAAACACAGCTGTCAGACCATTGCGTATTTTTGACAACATGGTTGTATCCTGTACTCCTGGCGAAAGAGATTTTGATCTCTTGCGCTGGGGCAGTAAATCGATGGTCGCCATGGACAAATCTGTCCCTGACAAATAGGGACGTTGGGACACTTCACTGTAAACCTTTGAACTTAACTGCGCGAAATCAAAACCCCCTGATACATATTTGCGCGCGGCTAGTTGATTGGTCACGGGATCGATCTCCTCCCGGATATAATCAAAAACCCTTTTCTTAAACGCGACTAAATATTGCTCAAAGATTTTGTCCTTGATAAATTTATCATTAAGCTCAATGCCGGAAAGCTTATTCTGACCCGCGTAGGCTTCGACTAAAATACTGTCTTTCAAATGTTTCTTATACCACGTCGCCAGAATCATGGCATCGTAGACCTGTCGCACACCTGCAAAATTCTTGCCCGTATTAACTTCTCGCCGTAATTCCGGCAGGATAATTTCCCTAAACACCTGCGCATAAATCTTGCTGTAAGCGGTTAAAGGCTGATCATGCCCTTGGTTTTTTAGGGCCAAATAATCAATTTCCATCATTAAATCGAGTTTGCTGTCCACAACAAAAGCGCCGTCATTATTGACATACACATCCGCCTTCTTGGGTACAATCCAAACCTTGTTAAAGGTGCTGATAGGGATATTTGTCATCCCGTATAGATACCTAGACCGCTCGTAGACCTGTTTCCAGAAACGCTGGCCAAGACCTTTTTCCGGAAAACTGGAAGAGGCTGTAATCTGCTTTAGAAGATAATCCTGCTCCAGCAAGACCTTGCCCATTTCCGTCGATCCAACACCATCAGCGGCTATCCGGTTTCTCTCATACGGCGACAAATTGACCCAAAGGTCTTTTTCCGGCACCGTCAAACAGGTCAAAAAATACTTACTCAAACGGGCGACTTCATCTTTGAATTGGCTTGCTGAAAATTGTGTTTGGCCGCGGTCAACTAACAAAAGGAGGCGCAAAGGATTTTTAGGGTCGACCTTAAGCCCGCGCATCTGCACAGGCCTGTATTGCTGGCTTAAGAAAATCATGGATCCGGGAGCTGGCAAATCAAGCACAGACTTTGCATGCGCAGTGTCAACAGGAAAGATAGTGACTGCTGAAAATATAACAACCAATATCTTAATAAAGAAATGTTTCAAGGCGATACCCCTAGTAATCTATTTATCATCGGCACCGTTAATGGTTTAATATCTTTAACCCGTACAATCAATCCTTGGGCTTGGATCAAATACGTTAATTGCTCGTCATCTGTCACAGCCATCCCCATGTCAACATCACCAATTGATTGGACTGTTGTTTTTTCCAAATCAATCCCGCCGGGTATTGCCACTAAAGCGCTGTCTTTAAGAACATTTCCTTTCAATCCATTTGTAAGCCATGTCCCGTCAAAATACCACACTGGGGCAATGCTTGAGAACCAACCACGATTCTTCAACCTTTCTTTATATGCTGTGAAAGCTTTTTCAACCTCAGTTTTATAGCGCTTGGCAATATCTTTTAACGCATTCTCTACAGCTTCTCCAAGAACATGATTAAAATCACCCCAAGGCCAATACCGCTGCATCTTATGGCGAAAAAAGAACTCTAATAACGGATCTACCGCTGAGGCATCTCCTGTTAACCCAATGGCGTCGATAATTTCTTTCATGGCCGCAGGATTATTCATCCACGCATCTGATTTTATAATTTCAATCAACTGCCCTTTCATCCTTGAATCACTGCTTCTGACAAGTGTGCGAGCATAAATGACCATTGCTTCCTTCGAGATGTTTTTCCATTGCTGGATAAAACGTTTATCATCCCCTCTGTCTGAGCTTAGCTGTGATACTAAATACATCCTCGCTGTTTCTGCTTTAGGATCATCAAGGGTAATATTCATCACGGGCAATAACGGCAGTAAATCCCCCATACCTGCCATGGCCGTCAATTGCTGTTTAGGATTTAGCCGTGATGTAATATTCTGAAGTACGCGCAACGGATCTATCGGCACTCCAGATGAGCTGATGAGTGCCGGTAAATATTGATCTAACAGGCTTGCGAGGGCTTGCCTGATATCGATACTCTCACGTGCTTGCTCTAATGTCGTAAAAGATAACGGCTTCGGTGATTCACGTAGATCAGCATGAACAGCCGTTGTAAACCCAATAGGCAATGACTTAATATCAACGCCCAATGCCGCGGCAAAAAAAACAAGCTCCGGGTCATCGTAACGGTTATTAGTATTGTTAAATTGCAATTTAAGTTTTTGCCCAATAAAACCGACTATTCCTTCTTTAACCGGACCAGCGGCCAAGATAAGATCTTTCATCGTCCCCAAGAGAGCAAAATAAAGTCTCTGTTCTTCTAAGTCTCCTGCGTAATTAGGGAATTTGACTTTTAAATCCTTAACGGCTTCCCAAAATAAATACCCGCTGTACTCGGACGGCATCCGCGTAAACGAATTAGCCGTGTGAGCCATCATACGCGGATCCCTGGTTGCTTTAAACTCAGCCAAGAAAGCATCTGCCCTCTTTTGATATTCCTCAATAGACGCCAGTGCCGGCCCTAATAGTTTCGTTACCTGGCCAGATACCCCTATCAAGCTGACCCTTACATTGGGAT
>CAZCHB010000227.1:1634-3175 GCA_964498235.1 uncultured Planctomycetales bacterium | reverse complement strand
ACCTGCCTTTGTCGGGACACTCTCCAAGCCATATAATAAAATATTCTCTCCGCCAATCTTAAAAATACCCCCAGCCGTGTTTTTTTCTCGTTCCTTATTCATTTCTTTTGGTTCAAGCAAGGTGATTCCCGACGCATTTTTAGCTAATTTCTCATGCGCAGGTGATTTAAAAGCCTCGGCATTTAAATAAAATTGATTAACTTCGATATCAACACCGCCTAAACGAAAGACATCACCAGTTTTAACTTTGGTCACATCAATAGCCTTTACCGTCTTAACATCACCCTCTTTAGTCCAGGAGGACAATTCCCACTCAGTATAGGAGGAAGAAACATTGGTTCCTTCTTTCTCTAATAAGTGGACATAGGACTCTGTCGTGCCTTGAAAAACAATAAAGGCTGCAATAAAATATATAAGCACACCAAGGTGGGAGATTTTAAGACCAACCGATGACAAGCCTCTCATCCGGCTAAAATGAACAATCACAGACGCTATTAGATTTACAAATAATACCCACATCACCATTTGAGCGCCGGGAAAAGGGATAACACCAAAAACATTAAAAAAGAATGAGAAAAAATACCTCTCCTGTGCAGCATAAAGCCCATGGTCAACTTGAGCGACTGTTCCCCAAAAAGTCAGAATAAAAAGTAAGAATAAACAAACGACCGTAATTTTGACATTGGCTAATATTTTAATGATCTTTTTCATTTTAAGCGCACTGAGTTAACTAAAGCCAAAAAAGCGGCCTTATTATCATTAACAGAGCTGATGCCCGCGGTTAATTTCACAAAAACCGTAGTACCGTCTAATTCAATCATGGCCGCGATCATACTTTTAGTTGATAAGTCCTGCCCCTTCTGTAATTGGGTAAAATCAAAGATATTATTTGCCGAGGCATTGATAAATCGCTGAAGTTCTTCATCAGAAACGTTTATATCAACCTGCCCCATCCAGCGCTTTAAATTTGCTACTAAACCGCCGGCACCACCTGGCAAAGAAATGATGGAACAATCAAAAGCATCCGGAGCACTCTTAAGACGCAAGGTTGCCAAACGCATCTGGCTGGGGCCTTGTTCTACCCAATTAGCAGGGACATCCCACGTTATCTTATCCTGTACTTCATGATTTGCTGTCGGCATGGCGGGAGCCATTGACATATCCATGCCGGCATGAGGATCAGTAACAGGCGGCATTGCCATGGATTGCGGCGCGGAAATGGTGATTTCCGTATACTGGCGCTCTTGAGGCTTTTGGTCACAGCCTAGGATAAACATCACGCATATTGATAAAACAAAATTTATCATTGTCTAAGATCCTATCAAAGCCTGAAAGATTGCACAATGGATTTAGCGTTATTTATACAGTCGTTAAAGGAAATTCCGCCCAAATAATTACCGCTGAGCGTCAATTGGGGAACTTTAGCTTCTTCTTCCCGGATCTGTTTTAATAGCGACGGATATTCCATTTCATATTGAGGGATTGCATAGCCCCAAACCTTTGTCCAGTGATCAATGCATGGGGTTTTTAACCCATAAATC
>CAZCHB010000227.1:935-1624 GCA_964498235.1 uncultured Planctomycetales bacterium | reverse complement strand
CTGCGCCCGCTCAACTAATATCATCGGGTCTTCATTCACAATGGAAGGGTGATGCCGCCCCCCCATCATCACACGCACCATTAACCGGCCATGCGGCGCGCGCCCTTCAAAAACATTACTTTCAAATAAAACACCTAGAATTTCTTTTTTTTGCGACGATGGAATCAAATAACCAAAACCATCAGGCTGACGCCGGAATGATCCCGGCTCAAATGCCAAACCGATAACAGCAACAGGAACGTAGACAATCCGTTCAAGTAAATGAGCCAGCGCGTGATGTTCCTTCATGAGTAAGGCCGCGGCACTATAAGCTGGACAGGTACAAAAAATATGATCCGCCTGTATTGACGCTAAAGATGACACCCCTGCGCCTAATTTAACCTGTGCGTGATATTTATCGCTTAAAGCTGTAATCAAATCCCCCATCCCATTTTTAAATGAATATGTTTTAAGCTTATGTCTGTTTTTATCTTTCGCCTTATTTAACATTTTCCCAAAAGTGCTATCCGTATGAAGACGGTTAATATCCCCGGCAACAATACCAGAGACAAACGGGTCAACCAGCTTATGAGTGATATTTTTTCCAAAACGCTGAAGGGCGTAATTATAAATAGATTGATCCAACGAAATATCCCTAGTTAAAAAACCTTTAACCAAGGCCATCTTATCAGGAATTGATAATAATGGAG
>CAZCHB010000227.1:0-925 GCA_964498235.1 uncultured Planctomycetales bacterium | reverse complement strand
ACTACGCAAGCCGGCGGGGACTTCATAGATCTTGTCGTTTAACTGAACACAGCGTTTTCCAGGACGCGCTTCAATGAGCTGATGGCTCATCGCTAAGTCAGCAATTAATTCAAAGGTATCAGGCTGATTATTAAGAAAACCATTAGGACCAGTTTCAAAACAAAAACCATCCTCCGTTAATGAACGGATATTACCGCCTAAGGAGGCATTGCGTTCATAAAGCGTGACTTCAACAGCTGAGCTAAAACGCTTATTAAAAAAATGCAAGAGGGCCAAACCGGAAATGCCGCCGCCTATGATTGCAATTTTGTTTACCATTTAAATGAGTGGACCACATCCACCACCGCTCTTATCTTGATCGGATCAGTATCGGGGAGAATGCCGTGATTAAGGTTGAAAATATATTTTTTATGATGCTTTTTAGCCAAGTTTAAAAGCCTGTTTACTTCTTTAAGCAGCTGTTCTTGGGAGGCATAGGCATAGGTATTGAGCAAATTGCCTTGAATGCCCTTTGTCGTTTTAATGTCACCTAAATTAACAGTTTCGCAGACGGAAAGGAAATCAGCACCTGATTTATTCATCGCGTCTATCAGATGTGCGCAGTTTTTTAAGTAATATATCGATGGCAAGGTGACTGCCTTAAATATCTTTTGGACATAGGGCAGGACAAATTCTATATACTCTTTATCCCGTAATGACCCTCCCCACGTATCAAAGAGCTGAAAAACTTTAATCCCGGATTTTTGCTGCTGCTTTAAATACGCAATGGTATTATCCGTCAATAAAACCATAAACTGATGAAATAGTTTTGGGTCCTCAAACATCATGTGCTTATGCTTTGGGCATAAATAGGTCATCACCGTATACGGTGAACCCGCAAAACCAATCAAAGCAATGAAATATCCCCATGCTTGATTCATAGTGA
>CAZCHB010000226.1:3034-3251 GCA_964498235.1 uncultured Planctomycetales bacterium | reverse complement strand
GTGCAATGTTTGGCCACGGAGGGCGTCGACGCACATTTAGTCCCACATCCGTTATTCTTTAATCTTAATTACGGAACCCCCAAACCTCCCGTCTACACCTACCCAGCGGCGTTATGGGCCAAGGCCTTTGGGCACAAAATTGATAAATTACGCGCTTTCACCGCTCTTGGTTTTACTATCGGCCTTATTGGTTTATTTTTCTTAAGCCGTTTATTTT
>CAZCHB010000226.1:0-3024 GCA_964498235.1 uncultured Planctomycetales bacterium | reverse complement strand
CTATGCCCTGATCACAGTCCTCATCGCCAGCATTTCCCCATGGGCATGGGTTGTATCGCGGGTCGCCTATGATTCACTATTTGCCTTTACATTTTTATCTTGGGGATTGTTCTTCTTTTTACGGACAAACCGCATCTTTGACAAAATAACAGCTGGTTTATTGTTAAGCGCGGCTATGTATGCCTATCCGCCAACAAGGGCCCAAGTGCCCTTAATGATTCCTTTATTAATCTTGTTCGACTCCCAGCGGCAGAAATTTTCTAAGAAAGCACTGCTGGGATTTTTTCTCGCACTGACAATTTCCGCCTTTCCCATGATTCAAAAAACCCTTAATGGTGAAATACAGGGACGCTTCAATAGCATCAGCATTTTTTCAACTGACTATTTAAAATCAATCGGTAAAACAAATTCTCCCAGTGATATCGCGCAAGTATTCTTAAATAATTACGCTGAGCATTTAAATCCTAAATTCCTATTTACGAATGGCGACCCTTCCTATGTCCATTCAACAAGGCGTTTTGGTATTTTTGGATGGGTAGATACCGCAGGATTTGCGGTGGTCATAATCTTGTTACTGCTTAGCATCGGCATAAAACAGTTACGCCGTTCAAATGACACCTGGTTCATTGTATTTTGCGTACTAAACTTCCTTATTGCCATTATTCCATCGGGACTTACTAACTCTGAATTGCCTAACTCGTTGCGCATTATTGGCGGCCTTCCTTTCACCTGCATGTTTGCAGGATATGGTCTATGGCGTTTATGCGATCACTGGCGTTTCTTTACTATTGGTGTTGCCGCCGCTGGAATTATATTTACTGTAGTCTTCTTGAAAAGTTATTTTACCCAATACCCGCAGGAAAGCAAAGGCATGTTTGGTTTCTGGACAAAAGAACAGGCAAAGGCCTGCAAAACAGATCAGGATTGGCTAAAGTTCATGGCACGGTATGTCCACGAAGATTATCATTTCAGGTACTATCTGATGAACTTCCGCGGTGACACTTGCAAAGCATCACGGGAAAAATGGTTTACCGTCCGCAAATTAATGGGATTTTAAATTATTTCTTTTTTGAGGCAACCGCATAAAGCGATGTGCCAAAAGGAAATGGCAGTCGGCCCAACAGCTTCGCTTCAAATCCTAAGACTGTGTTCATTAACACATTCGTTGCTTTTGAAGGCAAATAATACGTATCACATTTAGGTTCTTTATCTTTAACGAATAATTTACGGATCAAACGAATTACAGCCACAGGAATAAAAGGCGCCGCAAAAAAATACCCGCAAGATTCAACATTAAATCCACCATCTTCCAATAAACGATATAAATCTTTCTTGTTATATCGCCGCAGATGAGATAAAGACTCATCGTGCGGGCTCCATAAAAAACGAAATGCGGGAACTGTAATTAAAAGCTTGCCTTCATCTTTTAAGACCCGATAAATGTCTGCAATCACACGACTCGGATTCTCAGTGTGTTCAGCCACGTCCAACGATAATGCTAAATCAAAAACCTTACTTTTAAAGCCTAAATGCTCAGTCAAACTTTGTGTCAAATGTGTTAATCCATTTTGACGGCAAAAAGCCAAAGCCTCGTAAGAAATATCACAACCGATATACGTGCCCTTATTATTTAAAAAGGACATGTTATGTCCGGTTCCGCACCCAGCATCTAAAATAATATTTGATTGGGACACATATAAATCCATAATCCGGCGGACAAAAACACCTTTGGACTGAAACCACCAATGAGCTTTTTCCTGATAATACATATTCTTAAGCTCTGTTAAGGACATGTGCTTATCATCCATATTAATCTGCGTGTAATGCCAATTACGGATCTGAAAGATATTAAGGAACATCCTCCAAGAGTCCCTGATTAAATTAATCTTACTGCCGTCAAAATGTTTCCATGTGACGGGAACTTCTTTAATCTTATACCCCATCTTATCAGCTACATATAATACTTCTAAGTCAAAACCAAAACCATCAAGGTAAACACGCCCAAATAACGGTCCAATAATCCGTCGGCGGAACATCTTAAAGCCGCATTGAGTATCATAAATGCCTTTAATCAAGAAGGCATGCACAATCGAATTAAACAAGATACCCATTAATTTACGGTATAACTTAGTTTCAACCTTAATGCCTGTGTCACTCATGACCCGGGAACCAATCACAATATCAAACCCCTGAGCAAATAATGGGTGATGTTTTTCAATTTCCTCAGGCCCGGTTGACCCGTCAGCATCTAGAAATAAAACAACTGCGCCTTGGGCGGCAAAAAAACCATATTTGACAGCAAAACCTTTACCCCTATTGGTGGGTAAACGCAAGACTTTAAGCGCAGGAAGCCGCTGTTGAAAATGTTCTGCCGCAGCTGCTGTGTTATCCGTACTTCCATCATCAATAACAATGATTTCGTAGGTAAATTTGCTATTAAGGCAATAATCTATAACCCTATTTAAAAAAACAGGAAGACGCTGTTCTTCATTTTTCGCGGGAATGATGATGGAGATATCAAAGATTTCTGACATTATTATATTTACACGCGCCTGAGAGGACTTGAACCTCTAACCCTTAGTTCCGAAGACTAATGCTCTATCCAATTGAGCTACAGGCGCAGGTTTCCCTAAAATTACTATTACAAATTATTCCCAGAAAAACCAAACCAGTCCAGCGCAGCTGGGCAGGCGCAGTTTATGGGTTCAAATCCTGTTGAAATTCATATGTTACAAAAAAATTACCGCCAGTCACGCGATCCACATGGGTCTCCATGTCAGAAAAACCCTTGGAATCAATCAAGATGATCATGCCGCGGGCTTTTGAAAGAGATCCAGTTTTCATATTTTTAAGGGCTTTGAGGAAATAATTCTCGGCTGTTTTAGGGACAATAATTTCCCAGCGGCCGACGGAATAATTCATACTCTCAAGCTCACTAATCAAGGCCCTCATCGCATGGGTCAAACCAACCCCTGTGGCTAAGAAATTACCCGCGGCATTAGCCACCTTTCCTTCATAGGGCGT
>CAZCHB010000225.1:0-3252 GCA_964498235.1 uncultured Planctomycetales bacterium | reverse complement strand
ATGTATAAATAATTAAAATAGATTCTCAAAACGTATTGCCTAATGTAACAAGAAAAGAGAAGGTGAAGAAGGTTGTGCATTCAAATAACAATCTTTTTGAGCCTCAGATTGAAAAGAAAGTTGTTAGGGAGAAAAATATTAAGAATGTTGCGGTTAAAGAGCCTAGGCAACTAGAAAAAGCGTATAACAATATTTTGTTTCGATGGTTTATATGGGAAGATATGTGCAGTGAGTTGCTTACGCGACGCGCTGTTTTTGGTGTTGGGTTCGGGAGGCCACAGCGGTCTAGGTCGTTGGAAATATTAAGCTGGGGAACAACTGAATGGATCACAGATGGCTGGATAGCTCCGCATAATTCCTTTTTGCATATTATTTACCGGGTTGGGATTATTGGCGTATTTTTAATTGGGTTTATCGTGGCAGTTTTTGTTCATTTGCTAAAAAAATTTATTTTGCATAAATCTTTTATTGGCATAATGCTGTTAAGCGTTTTATTGTATTGGTTGGTTATGGCTAATTTTCTTTTGATATTGGAGCTTCCTTACTATGCCATATTATTCTGGAGCGTATGCGGGGTTACCTTTGCTTACGCACAAAACCTTAAGAAAGGATCTTTATGAAGATTTTGCTAACTGGCGCGGCAGGTATGCTCGCGGCAGAGGTTATTAAGGAATTAAAACAAAAGAAGCATGAAATTCTCGCTTTTGACGTGAATCAGCGTCAGCCCGATATTGCGAAGCTTGATATTACCCATTATACGGACGTACTGAAAACAATTGAACAGGTAAAGCCTGATTACGTGTTTCATTTAGCGGCGGAAACAGATGTGGATCGTTGTGAGCGCGATCCTGATCATGCATTTAGAGTCAATACTATTGGGACAGAGAATATCTCCTTAGCGTGTCAGAAATTGCAAATCAAGCTTCTTTACATTAGTACAGCTGGAGTTTTCTTGGGTGATAAACAAACGCCGTATACTGAATTTGACATTCCTAATCCGGCAAATGTTTATGGGGTTAGTAAATTGCAGGGTGAAATTATTGTTCATCGCCTATTGTCAGAATATTTTATTGTGCGCGCGGGATGGATGGTGGGCGGCTGGGAAATTGACAAGAAATTTGTTTATAAGATTGTTCAGCAATTGAAGGCTGGACAAAAGGAATTAAAGGTTGTTAATGATAAATTTGGTAGTCCGACTTTTACAAGGGATTTCGCCCGCAATTTAGTTCCCTTGGTTGAGTCCAACCGTTTTGGCTTGTATCACATGACTAATCAAGGCAGTGGTTCAAGGTTTGATATTGCATCCAAGATCGTTGAATTTATGGGGCTAAAGGGGCAGGTTAAGATTAACCCAATTTCTTCTGCGGAGTTTCCGTTATCTGCGCCGCGGGCCCGTTCGGAAATGATGCGTAATTATAAATTAGATTTGATTGATTTAAATAGAATGCCTCATTGGGAAGAATCGCTAAAAGAATATATTTTGCTTAATAAAGATCGATGACCCAGGTAAGTGTAATTATTCCCGCATATAATAAAGCGGAATACACCCGTCGGACAATAGAAAGTGTTTTAGCGCAAACGTATTCTTCTATTGAAATTGTCGTTGTTGACGATGGGTCAACTGATGATACCCCGCAAATGATGCGGCAGTATGAAGGACGTGTTAAGTATTTAGTTAAGAAGAATGGCGGTGCTTGTAGCGCGCGTAACACGGGGATTAATTTTTCAACGGGTCGATATATCGCCTTTCTTGATTGTGATGACCTTTACACTGTAGACAAGATAGAGTTGTGTGTCGATTACTTGGAAAACCATTTATCATCAGGATTTGTTTACTCAGACGCTGATTTTATTAACGAGCAGGATGATGTTGTGGGGCGTTGTCATTACTCTCGTAGTGTATGTGGCCGAATTGCGCAAGAATTAATCTTGTTTAATTTTATTTGTAATTCAACCGTTGTTGTCCGCCGTGATGTATTGCAGGAAGCCGGTTTCTTTGATGAGACTATATTTACGCCAGGTGATTGGGACATGTGGCTTAGATTAGCACAAATAACCGAAGCGGGATATATCGCAAAGCCGTTGACGAAGTATCGGATTACGGATAATTATATTTTTAATAAGCTTGAACAGGCGTATAAAGAAGAGCAGTATGTCATTAACAAGTTCTTTACGTCGTATAATGGCGTGGAACGTCTTAAGAAAAAAGCTGTATCAAATTTTTATATGCGTTTTGCCCAATGTTTTTTTCTAAAAAATAATACTGTAGAATTTTGGGCCAATTGCCGGCTCTCGTTAAAGGAGTTTCCTGGTAATATTAAAACATGGCTGATGATGTCCATGGCATTCTTGGTGCCGGGATATTTTAAGAATGAAATGGAAAGAAGGATCTTAAGAAGGGGAAAATCATGATTGATGGGGTCAAGGTAAAGAATTTAAAGATTATTCCAGATGAGCGGGGTCGCTTAATGGAAATGTTGCGTTGCGATGATGAGATGTATGAAGCTTTTGGCCAAGTCTATTGCACGACAGCATTTCCAGGTGTAATTAAGGCATGGCATTTTCATCAATTGCAATCGGATAATTTTGTGTGTGTGGCGGGACGGGCCAAGATCGCTCTTTATGATGCCAGAGAAACATCACCAACGAAAGGAGAGATCAATGAATTCTACGCTAGTATGGATGAGCCTAAATTGATTCATATTCCGTCGGGTGTTTATCATGGTTTCAAGTGCGTATCGAAGGTGGACTGCATGATCGTTAATTTAATCACTAAACCATATAATTATAAAAACCCTGATGAATTACGTGCGGATGCTTTTGATCCAAAAATTGGTTATGATTGGAATAAAGATTAACAATATGATGAGGTGGTTATGAAAGGTGTTATTTTAGCCGGGGGTTTGGGAAAGCGTTTGGAGCCTTTGACGCGTATCACGAATAAGCATTTATTGCCTGTCTATAATAAGCCGATGATTTTTTATCCTATTCAAACCATGGTGGACGCTGGAATTAATGAAATTCTGATTGTGACCGGTGGTAGCAGTGCTGGTGATTTTTTGCGTTTGTTAGGCAATGGAGAAGAATTTGGTTTAAAGGATTTACGTTACGCCTATCAAAGCGGTCTTTTTCCAAAAACACAATTACCCGTGCCAGTGATTGTTGTGGGTAATATATCCTTAGGTGGAACTGGTAAGACGCCATTGGTTTGTTGGCTCGTTGATTATTTAAAGCACAATGGTTATAAACCGG
>CAZCHB010000224.1:0-3258 GCA_964498235.1 uncultured Planctomycetales bacterium | reverse complement strand
AATCACTCCAGTTAATTCCTGTTCTGGTTAATACAGTAATATCAGACCAATTAACACCTAAACCGCTCATCCGATTTAAGTCTGCCCAGTTAACACCTAAGGAACTCATTGAATTTAAATCTGACCAGTTAACGCTCGATCGGCTCATTACATTAAAATCATACCAATTCACTGCGGCCCTGCTCAAAACCCCTAAATCATTCCAATTAACACCCGCTCTGCTTAGAACCCCTAAATCGATCCAGTTAACATTAGCAGAACTTAGTAAATTTAGATTCGTCCAATTAACACCCGCCGTTGATAATGAATTCAACGCTGTCCAATTAATCTCAGATTTGCTGAGTGCCGATAAATCGTTCCAATTAATGGCCACCTTACTTAAAATTCCTAAATCACTCCAATTAACCCCTGCTTTAGAAAGCACGCCGAAATCATTCCAATTAACACCAGTACGGCTCAACACATTAATATCAGACCAGTTAATGTTAATTTTGCTTAAAACACTTAAATCTGTCCAGTTAACTGATGATTTAGTTAATATTCCAAAATCACTCCAATTAATACCAACCTTTGAAAGAACTCCTAGGTCGTTCCAATTGATGCCTATTTTTCCTAAAGCTGTAAAATCAGACCAATTAATGGCAGCTTTTGATAAGACACCAAAATCATTCCAGTTAATACCAACCTTCGTAAGAGTACTAAAATCGCTCCAATTAATACCAGTCCTACCGATAACAGCGATATCGTTCCAATTCACTGCAATCCTTGTCAAAACATTAAAATCACTCCAATTAACGCCAACCTTACTCAATACACCAATATCATTCCAGTTAATACCTGACCTTCCAAAAACAGTAAGATCAGCCCAATTAACTGAAACTTTTGATAATACACCAATATCATTCCAGTTGACACCTGCGTTACTTAAGGCGCCGAAGTCGGTCCAATTAATGCCCGCCCTTGTCAACACTGTAAAATCAGCCCAATTAACGCCTAACCCGCTCATCCGATTTAAGTCTGCCCAATTGACGCCTAATCCGCTCATCCGATTTAAATCTGACCAATTAACACCTGTCCGTGTCATGACATTTAAATCATACCAATTAACGGCTGACTTACTTAATATGCCAAAATCGCTCCAGTTAACTCCTGCCTTAGATAAGGTCTCAAAATTACTCCAATTAATATTAGATTTTGAAATTATATTTAAATCATTCCAATTAAGCCCGATCCTACTCAAAGCACCTAAATCATTCCAATTAATTCCAGCTTTACTTAACACACCAAAATCATTCCAATTGACGCCAATTTTAGAAAGAACACCTAGATCATTCCAATTAATTCCAGCCTTACTCAAGACGCCTAAATCATTCCAGTTGATATTTGCGGTGCTTAAAGAATTTAAATTGATCCAATTCACCCCAGCTACTGACAACGCATTAATTCCAGCCCAGTTTACAGAAGCCTTGCTTAAAATTCCTAAATCACTCCAATTAACACCTGCCTTGCCCAATACGCCAAAATCATTCCAATTTACACCTGTTTTGCTTAATACAGTGAAATCACTCCAATTTATACCGATACGGGTTAAAACATTAAAATCATTCCAATTAATCCCTGCTTTTGTTAAAACCCCAATGTCATTCCAATTAACCCCTGCGTTGCTTAGTATCGTAAAATCATTCCAATTAACACCAATACGGGTTAAAACATTCAAATCACTCCAATTAACTCCTGTTTTTGACAACACACCCAAATCATTCCAATTAACCCCTGCCTTACTTAATGCGCCAAAATCATTCCAATTAACATTTGCAGAGCTTAAAATGCTTAAATTACTCCAATTAACTCCTGCTGTGCTTAGGGCGTTTAAACCAACCCAATTAATTGCAGATTTGCTTAATAAGGTGAAATCTGACCAATTGATACCGTTACGCGTCAAGACATTTAAATCACTCCAATTAATACCGGCCCTAGATAAAATATTAAGATCATTCCAATTCAGACCGGCTCTGCTTAGTACATTAAAATCATTCCAGTTTAAACCCGTCTTACTTAACAAGCTAAGGTCACTCCAATTAACAGCAACCTTACTTAATACGCCTAAATCGCTCCAATTAATGCCTGAGCGGGCTAGAATATTTAAATCGTACCAGTTGATGCCTGTCTTACTTAAAATCCCAAAATCATTCCAATTAATACCAACTTTTCCAAGAACACTAAGATCATTCCAGTTAACACCAACCTTGGCTAATACACCTATATCGCTCCAATTAACACCAATCTTACTTAACGTAACAAAATCGTTCCAATTAATTCCTGATTTTGCTAAGACACCAATATCATTCCAGTTAACACCGACATTACTTAAGACACCGAAATCGCTCCAATTAATACCCGCCTTAGTCAGAACCGTAAAATCAGCCCAATTCACACCTAATCCGCTCATGCGATTTAAATCAGCCCAATTCACACCTAATCCGCTCATGCGATTTAAGTCAATCCAGTTCACACCAGTACGGCTCATGACATTTAGATCATTCCAATTAATACCCGACTTGCCTAGAACTCCCAGATCATTCCAATTAATTCCTGCCTTGCTTAATATTCCGAAATCATTCCAATTAACACCAATTTTTCCTAACGTGACAAAATCACTCCAATTAATTCCTGATTTTGCTAAGACACCAATATCATTCCAGTTAACACCGACATTACTTAAGACACCGAAATCGCTCCAATTAATACCCGCCTTAGTCAGAACCGTAAAATCAGCCCAATTCACACCTAATCCGCTCATGCGATTTAAATCAGCCCAATTCACACCTAATCCGCTCATGCGATTTAAATCAATCCAGTTCACACCAGTACGGCTCATGACATTTATGTCATTCCAATTAATGCCCGCCTTTGCAAGAACTCCCAGATCACTCCAATTAATTCCTGCTTTTGCTAAAACATTGATATCATTCCAATTGACGCCAGCCTTGCTTAAAACACCAAAATCATTCCAATTAATCCCGATTTTTCCTATTACAGCAAAATCAGTCCAGTTGATATTGACTCTGCCAAGAACCGCAAGATCGTTCCAATTCATTCCTATCTTAGAAATGACCCCGAAATCACTCCAATTAATTCCTGCTGAAGTTAATACATTTAAAGAAGACCAATTCACACCAGACTTAGATAAAACGGTTAAATCGCCCCAATTAACCCCAGCTTTAGAAAGAGCCCCTATATCATTCCAATTAATATTAT
>CAZCHB010000223.1:0-3264 GCA_964498235.1 uncultured Planctomycetales bacterium | reverse complement strand
GCATTGATTAAACCAATGGTGCGCGATACATACTCAAGCCCTGAATACCTCCCCAAGCGTTTTAAATCAGACGCGCCCTGGATAGGATTTTTAATGACAGGACCTTTACCGTCAACGAAATCAATGTCAAAACCCATGCCGGAGGGCATGGTCATGATATCAGCAAAAAGGATAGCCGCATCCACATGCAGGATTTCAACAGGCTGTAAGGTGATGGCGCCGGCAATTTCCGGTTCACGGAACAGGTCTCTTAAGGGACGGCTAGCTTTCAAATGCTGGTACTGCGGCAAAAAACGGCCGGCCTGACGCATGAACCAGACAGGCACTTGTTTATTTTTACCTTGAAAGGCTTGTAATAATATTGAATCACTCATGATTATACCGTCCTTGAAAAACGTTTATGGCCTTCTTTTTTACATAAATAAGCATCAAAACCCATACAGACATTGCGGATAAAAATCTTGCCAAGATCTGTCACTGTAATAAAATCATTGGCCGTATTAATTAAACCATCCTCAACACACTGCAGGATATGTTCTTTTTCTACAGAAAAATAGCCGTCGAATGACCGACCAAAACGATGCTGAAATTGATTCTTATCGACGCTAAAAGCGCACATCAAGCTATTGATCGTCCACTGGCGCAAGATATCATCCTCAGATAATAACTTTCCCCGCTCCGTTGGGATCTGGACTTTTTTAAGCTTATCATAATAATCCGGCAAGACTTTGATATTTTGAATAAAGGTGTTTTCTAAAAATCCAATCGCTGACACCCCAAGACCTATAAACTCATCGGCAGGCTTAACGGTATAGCCCATAAAATTACGATGCAAAGCGCCTTGGTCAAAGGCCTTAGCCATCGCATCAGTTTTTAGCGCAAAATGATCCATGGCAATGCTCTGATACCCTGCGTTTATTAATCGCTCCCTAGAATGGATAAAAATATCTAGTTTCTCATCGTGAAGTGCGATGGCGTCTAAATTAAATTTATTCTGAGGCTTAGATAGCCAGGGCACATAGGCAAAACTATATAAAGCAATACGGTCCGGTCTTAATGAAATAACCTGATCGGTCGTTTTAGAAAAAGTTATACGCGTCTGATACGGCAGGCCATAAATTAAATCGAAATTAACTGAAATAAATTTTAATTCCCGGCACCAGTCATTGACCACCTTGACCTGCTCAAAAGGCTGTATACGGTTAATATCATCCTGCACCTTAGCATCAAAATCCTGCACCCCCATTGAAACACGATTGAAGCCAAGCTCACGCAAACATTTAAGTTTTCTTTGGGTGACCGTCCTTGGATCAATTTCAATAGCAATCTCACCGTCCATATCAATATTAAAATGATGGGCAATCTTTTTATGTAATCGCTTAATTTGCTCTTCACTCAAATAGGTAGGTGTCCCGCCGCCCCAATGAAGCTGTTTAACGTCTTTTTTTGTACCAATGGCTTTAGCTACCAGTTCAATTTCTAAAAACAAGGAATCTAAATATTCATCCCCAGTCTTATCTTCCTTAGGACGGATAACCTTATTACAGGCACAGAAATAACACAATTGCTCACAGAATGGGATATGGACATACAACGATAAGGTTTTATTATTCCGGCCGAATGCACCAAGCTTTTGCGTATACACTGACGCATCAACTTCTGCGGACCATTCAGGCGCCGTCGGATAGCTGGTATAGCGAGGACCCGCGACGTCATATTTCTTTAACGCGGCTTTATCAATCATTAAGGACATGCAACAAGTCTAACTCAATTTTGCTTTTCTGTGAAATTTATTCAGGCGGGCAATATTTTCGACACTAATTTCTTTAGGACAGGCCGCTTCACATAAGTATTCATTGGAACAATTACCAAATCCCTGCTTGTCCATGGCCTCAACGACATTTAAGACCCTTCGCGTGCCTTCAACATCTCCTTGAGGCAGGATATTTAGATGTGTGATCTTGGCAGCAGTAAAAAGCATGGCTGCGCCGTTTGGACAAGCGGCAACACAAGCCCCACAGCCAATGCATTGAGCAGCATCCATACTAAGGTCTGCTTTTTCTTTTGCCACAGGAACAGCATGCGCATCAGGAGCTTGACCAGTCTTAACAGAAATAAAACCGCCGGCAGCAATAATCCGGTCAAACGCAGATCGATCGACGGCTAAATCTTTAACAATCGGAAAACCCGCTGAGCGCCATGGCTCAATGACTAAGGTTTGCCCGTCATGAAAATTACGCATATGCAATTGGCAGACCGTTGTACCCTTCAATGGCCCATGCGCCTGCCCGTTGATCACCGCCCCGCACATCCCGCAAATGCCTTCACGGCAGTCGTGGTCAAAGGCAATTGGGTCTTTTCCTTCCTTTGTTAATCGCTCATTAACCACATCGAGCATTTCTAAAAATGACATGTCCGTATCAATATCATTGGCATCATAAATCTCAAACTTGCCTTTTGATTGGCAGTTCTTTTGACGCCATACTTTTAATGTGAGGTTTAGTTTTTTGGCCATAAAAATATCCCTATACGGGCAGTTCGCGAACAGCCCCTACTTATAACTTCGTTGTGCTAAATGGACTTCTTCGTATTTTAATTCTTCTTTATGTAAGATTGGGCCTTGGCCTACGCCGTTAAATTGCCAGGCGGCGACGTAGGCGTACTGATCATCGCGGCGCAGAGCTTCACCTTCAGGAGTTTGGTATTCTTCCCTAAAATGCCCACCGCAGGATTCTTCACGGCTTAGAGCATCCGTCACTAATAACTCGCCAAATTCCAGAAAATCAGCCACACGGCCGGCGCGTTCCAACGCTTGATTAAATTCTTCGCCGGATCCCAAGACATTGACGTTATTCCAAAACTCATCACGGATTTGCGGAATCTTTTTTAGTGCTTCCTGAAGTCCTGCCGCATTACGTGCCATGCCGCATTTATTCCAAATCAGATGCCCTAACTCGCGGTGAAAATCATCGACAGTGCGTTTTCCCTTAATTGACAGCAATTTTTTGATCTGATTGCTTAAATTATTCTCACAAGTTTTAAATTCTGCATGGCTTAAAATGCTTTTATCAGCAGGTTTTACATTGGCTAAATAATTACCAATCGTATACGGCAGGACAAAATAGCCGTCTGCCAATCCCTGCATTAAGGCTGAAGCACCTAAACGATTGGCGCCATGGTCAGAAAAATTAGCTTCACCTATGACAAATAGGCCGGGAAGATTACTCATTAAATTATAATCCACCCATAAACCGCCCATGGTGT
>CAZCHB010000222.1:0-3278 GCA_964498235.1 uncultured Planctomycetales bacterium | reverse complement strand
TGACAGATGTTAACGACGTTGAAGCAATCTACCAGCAATCCATTCAATCCTTCAAAAAAGGCGCTTACAATTTTATCAAAGAAGAGCAAGATCCTGCTACTAAACAATTATTGCCAAGAAAATATTTCTCCGGTGGGGCTAATTTGGCAATGACTACTAAGATGTTAAATATCAATACAGTAGATGTATTGAGATCAGAACAGAAAAATTTAGGCCTTTCTGTAATAGATGTTGTTTTAAATAAAGCATCTAATAGAGCCATGATAAGTGCAGGATATATAAGAAAGAAAGTTGATATTATAGTTAATGAGGGGCTTATATCCTGGCGAGATTTAGAGAATATGGGTAGTGAAAATCAGCATATGCTTATTAATGCCTTGGTAGATATCAAGAATATTGATGATTTTATAAAATATGCCAAAAGAGGAGTTCATCATATTATCCAAGAAATAGTAGAAAAATATAATAAAGACGGGAAATTGCATTTCAAAGTCCATGAAGTCGCTACTGCTAGAGGCGTGCAGGGGTTTCTGAAGACTTTTAGTATTGATCTAAAACGGGTAGTCATTATAAGTTCTATAGCAGGAACAGAAAGAATGTTCCCCGGGGCTGAGATTATAAGTATGCATGAATACAACAATCGTTATAAAGATCAGAATAATGTACAGTGGCTTTCAGATGTTTCTTTGGGAAGTAAACTTCCATCAGACGTATTGTTTAAGTATCACTTTGAATCAGAGGTCTTGTCTAAGGAAGAAGTTTTAGAGTTCAAGCAGAAAATGGGCATAAAGAAGGGGCAAAAGGTCATTGTGATGTCAAGCGTTGATAACGATAATGAGGTGTTTTATGTCGTGAATGCCTTGAAATCAATGGCGCTAGCAGAGCGACCGTTACTTATTCTTGGGGCTAGGCATGCAAGATCGCATAGATCATGGAAAGCAATGCTTAAGGCTAATCATGTGTCGTTTCTTGAAAGAACTGAGAACAATAAGATGAATGATCATCAGAATGGTTTTAGTGGCATGGCCCAAGATGAAAATTCAGAATTAAATAGAATGGGGGATACTGAAGTCGTTTTGCTTTCATCAATGGGTGAATTGCTAAGTTTTTATGCTGTGTCGGATGTTTCAATAATTGGGGCGGATCGCAATATCATGGAGCCGGTAAGTCAAAACTCACCTACGTTATTCTTTTCAGGAAGATGGCTAGTTAATGGATCAATTGTAAACTTTCTTAGTAAAGAAAATGCTATTGAACGCATTATAAATTTGCCTATGCAGTTGAAAAGATTAATGAATGATGAAGGGTATTCAAATTCTTTGAAACATAGAATGGCAGAAGCAATAAGAAATTTTAATGGCCCATATATGTCGGGAGTTGGTTTAGCGTCTGTAATCAAACTATATAACATTTATTTAGCAGATGCAGCGATGGCTGCTGATGTAATTGAAGTTAATCCACGTAAGGTGGTTAGACCTACGGATAAAATAATAGATGATAGAGAAGCAATAAAGCGGCTATTAGATGAAGGAAAACACACTCCTCCACAATTAGCTAAGAAACTTGGTTTTAATATTGTGACTGTTCGAGATGACATTGACCTGACCCCTGAGTTAAAGGATCATCCTAATTTGGTGATAAAAAAGTTACGACAAAGAACTGCGCAAAAAATTAGGGAAGATCGTTTGCGATTGAAAGAAGCTTTAGATCAACGCAGATATACTATTAAACAATTATCAGAATTGTTAGGTTTTGATTTTGAAGATGTTCGGATGGACATTAGATGGGATTTGGCATTACGTAATCACCCTAATTTAGTAAAGAGAGCAACATGGCAGGTGAATAAAGCGAGCTGGACAACGGAAGAATGTCGATCAGCTATTGATATAATTATCACCGATGTAAAAAGCTTAAACATAAAAAAAGAAGTTATTCGTAATTCAATTCGTGTGTTAAATATTAATGGAAATAAATTTTTTACAGAAAAACAGAATCTTTGGTTAAGAAATAGTCCAACGCTGATTAAACGGTTAAAATTCTTAAAAGAAATTATACCTTATTTAGAATTCTTAAGTTCTAAGGACATAAATGTAGCAGATTTATTGGCTTCACCAGATGAAAAATTCGACAATTTTATCACCGCAGGTGATTATTTATCTTCAATTGCAAGACGATTAACATCTGAAGAAAAGTTAATAAGCCATGGAGAGGTTCTTGTTGAGGTTAATGCATTTGGGATTATTAAACGCGTTCAAGCCACAGATGTTCTAGATGCCATATTTGCATGGGAATATGAAGGTTTTAGTAAGAAAATATCTCAATTCCTGGTTCCATTATTTAAGCAAGGTAAGATCGTCATCGCTGTGAATGGCCAACATGTGGACCTCAAACATTTAGCGGCTTATCATCTAGAAAGGAGAGATAAAATAGCAATTACCGCAGTGGATATGGCACAAGTCCATGACGCTAAGGGGGGCATAGATTTCACATCCGATAAGTTTGTTATTGGAAACAATAAAATCCATTTTAATATTGATCCTGCCATGATGGAAGAATACCGCGATGCTGCTGGATTTGAGCCAGTTATTCTTAATATATACTCCATAACAGATTTAAATGCTTTTCTAAATTCCACTTTTCCTGTTTCACTGAAGAAATAACATGTAAATTAAGTCTTTTTCGATTAAAATAGGCAGTTGTTAACCGAAAGGACAATATGTCTCCCGCTGATACGTCAAATCAACTATTAACCTTCATTGGTTTCTTTTTTGCCGGTCTTGCCGTCAACCTAACGCCATGCGTTTATCCGATGCTGACTGTCACAGCCTCGTTGTTTAAGCCAAGGCCGCATCAGAATGAAGATTTGCGCCATTCTTTTGCTAAGGCGCTAGTTTATTTTTTAGGGATTATCATTACCTACAGCGCGCTTGGGTATTTTGCGGCATCAACGGGGAAGCTATTCGGTTCCTACCTGCAGAACAGCTGGGTCTTAGGCGGGGTAGGGGTCATGATGCTGGTCCTGTCCTTGTCGATGTTCGGGCTTTTTAAATTGCACACTCCTTCGTGGATCCTTAATCACTTGCATGGTTACCGAAAGGCCAATTATGCCGGTTTTTTCTTTTCAGGGATGTTTGTTGGTGTTTTTGCCGCGCCCTGCATCGGCCCTCCGGTCTTAGCTTTATTGGCGGCTGTGGCCGAGAATGGTTCTCCCCAATTTGGGCTGACCGCCTTCTTTGTTTTTTCAAGCGGTCTTGGGCTTCCGTATCTTTTAATAGGGA
>CAZCHB010000221.1:0-3295 GCA_964498235.1 uncultured Planctomycetales bacterium | reverse complement strand
TGGCCGCGTGGGGAGAATTCTTTTATCATATATTCTGATTGGTCAGGGATTGATCAATGTAATCTAATTAATCGAGGGTGGCTAAAGGCCCATAAGAAGGGGAAGCTTTGGTACGTGAGGGTACAGGATTTGACTGATCATATTAATAAACAAACTTCCTGATCAAAATATTGGAATACAATAAATTTAAAAGCAATTTTTGGCAGCTCTTGTCTATCAGAGAAAACCATCTTGCGCCTGCAGTAAATGCGTGCCATAATTTGCGCAAATGAAACCTTTTTTCCTTCTCTTTCTAATTTTATCAACCGTCTCCTGCGCCAAAGAGGATATTGCCTATCGCGATGCCAAAGGGGATGCCATAGTTTGTTTTGGCGATAGTTTAACGGAAGGCTTTGGGGCGGGGGAGGGGGAAGATTATCCCTCGGTATTGCGCCGTAATGTTTCTCTTAAAGTGATTAACGCGGGGGTTTCTGGGAATTCCGCCCGGGATGCCTTGGCGCGATTGGATAATGATGTGCTGGCCTATAATCCTAAGATGGTGATTATCACGTTAGGCGGCAATGATTTCTTACGGAAGATTCCTCTTCAAGAAACACTGAATAACATGGAGGCCATCATTGACCGCATTCATCAACGGAAGGCCATGGTCGTTTGGGTGCATGTAAGGGCAGGGTTGTTGGGGGATGATTATCTTAAAGATTTTAAACGCATCGCGAAAGCCAAAAAAATAATCTTGATTGAGAACATTCTTAAAGAGATTATGCTAGACGTAAGATACAAGTCAGACCAGATTCATCCGAATGCCAAAGGGTATGCCCTGATGGCGCAACGCATTATAACCAAAATTAGGGGGTTGATATGAAAATAGTCGATGAATTTAAGCAGTTTGCTCTAAAGGGTAATGTGATGGACATGGCTGTTGGGATCATTATTGGTGCGGCTTTTGGGAAGATTGTGGATTCCGCGGTCAAGGACATGATGATGCCGCCCTTAGGGCTTATGATCGGCGGGATTGATTTTAGTAATATGCAGTGGGTGGTGAAGGCTGCCTATGGAACCGCCCCTGAAGTGGCTATCAAGTACGGTTTATTTTTAAATGCCACGGTCAGTTTTGTTATTGTTGCGTTTTGTATTTTTATGATTATTAAGGGGATGAACAGCTTAAAGAGAAAAGAAGCCGACGCGCCGTCTTTGCCGCCGTTACCGTCGAAAGAAGAAGAGTTATTAACAGAGATTCGGGATATTTTAAAGAAAAAATAAAGGGTGCATAGATGGCATGGACAGGGCTTTTGTTGGCCGTAACAGCTGGCATTGTTTATGTTTTCGTTGTTTTTCTAAAGATCAAGTGTGATAAGAAAATTAAGACTTTAGCGCTCGAGTTAGGCCCGTGTTAATGCGGAGCGGCAGGTTGTCCTGCCGTTTAAGGGCAAGGAAATCCTGGCTGCTTATATTTCCGAATCAGATAATCAGCCTGCTGAACTAAGGGTTTTTACTGTTGGTGAGTTTGGTGCCAATTTAATTATCCGAGTTGAAAATAATTGGGACCGCTATTTAAAACGTGTCGGAATTAATCAGGAGCTTAATGTTACCGATCGGGACACAAAGGATAAATTATATTTTGAATGCGATGACCAGGAATTTTTAAATTGGCTGTTTTTAAGTAAAGACACGAAACAGCTTATTCTAAAGCTGTTAAAACAATACACGTCGATACAGATAACCCCAAAGCAGTGCGGCATTTCGGGTAAGCCATTATCCGATGAGATCCTAAATAAAAAGAGCCTAATATTTTCTGCTGAATACCGAAGATGGTATGCCTAAGGAGTGCGCGGTTAATTGCGATCATCTGCAATGAATAGATAAGAGCCGATTGGATTGCTGATAACAGCCTTGTCGTAAGCAAAATTAAATCAAGCGGCAAAGGTGCTTCGTTTTGCGTTAGATGTTTGACGTTATCTAATTCTTTTAATAGCCCGATAGGTCAGCATAAATATCCCGCCCTCAATGACGACTGTCGCCATCGCGGCGCCAGCGTAGGAATAGGTTTTAATTAATAAAAGAATAAGAGGCAGTCCGATTAAGGCCATAGTGATGTGGATGCGGGAGTAGGTTTGTGTTTGGCTGCAGACAAGTAGGAATTGAATACGAAACGCATTGGCGCTGACAAAAAATACGGCGAGTAGCAATAACCGTAAAGTTAAAACAGCCTCGGGATAATGGCCGCCACAGACAATGGTGATGATGAAAGGCGCTAGGATAAAGGTCAGCGGGATGAAGATAAGCGCGATGACATTGGTGATTTGCTGGATTTCCTGCATTAGTTTGAAGGCCATGGCTTTGTTCTTGTGATAAATTTTACTTAGGTTGGGGAAAATAGCCTGCGAAAAAGAACTTAAGGGAAAAGTCTGAACGGCGTTGGCAATTTTCTCGGCGATTGAATAAAATCCAGTCACGGTATTACTGGTCAATAGTCCCACCGCGAATATCCGCGTCGTCGTATAGGCGTTGATGGCCACAATTGAGATAAATAAATTCCATCCTGACTTAATTTGCTGGTGCAGATTCTTGTATCCGGGAAATTTAAAAGCGACTTGAAAGCGCCTAAATGCGACATATTGGCCCAGCAGGCCGATGGTTAGTGCGACAAAAGAAGTTATGAGAGGCACCATCAGATAATCATCGGCACTTTTTACCATGGTAAAAATGCAGAACGCGTAGATGAGCTCGCCTAAGATGGTTAAATGTGCGATGTACTTCATGCGTTCCGTGCCTTGGAAGAACCAGACGGGAAAGAGAGTGTTGCCTAAGACAACACCGAAGCTTAATATGTAAATGAGCCAGTCATGACGGAACTTGGGGATGAAATAGACCAGTGCAGCCATGATAAGAAAGCTTATCAGGGCCAGGGTAATCTTGACGATCATCACGCTTGAGAATATTTCGCAGATCTTCGCGTGTTCGTTCTGGCTGATAGAGATCTCCCGCGTCGCTGAGATGGAAAATCCGTAATCAGTCAGTATCATGAAATACTGCGCGAAAGCTTGGGCAAAGGCAATCAAGCCGAATTTTTCCGCGCCCACGACCCTGAATAAATACGGCAGGATGATAATTGGCAGGATGTAGGTGACCGCCTGCAAGCCGGATAAGAAGGCCGCGTTGTGCATGACGGCTTTGCCTTCCTTGGGCTCGACCATCTGGTAGGTGCGTTTGATAAGTTTGATTAAGTACTGCATGCCAATAATCTACATGATACAATAACGCTCATGTATAAATTTCCGCAAAACTTTTTTTGGGG
>CAZCHB010000220.1:0-3334 GCA_964498235.1 uncultured Planctomycetales bacterium | reverse complement strand
CGGATGCCAAATGAACGAGTACGACTCCGAGCTCGTGCGTTCTATTCTTATTAAAGAGAATTATGAGTTTGTTAAACACGAGCACGACGCTGATATTGTCATGTTAAATACCTGCGCCATACGTGAGCATGCGCATCGCAAGGTTTATGGGCGGGTGCATAATATTCGGCATGAGCGGGATGGTAGGCCTGTTTTGATTGGGATTCTTGGCTGTATGGCGACGAATTTGCGTCAGGAAATATTTGAAGATAAGAGTTTGAAGATTGATTTTATTGCGGGGCCGGATAGTTATAAACGTTTACCTAGTTTGATCCGTGAAGCAGTGGGTGAAGGTGAGAAGCCCTATGATGTCACATTATCTGAATTTGAAACGTATTCGGATATAACGCCCAGCCGTAAAGAGGGGATTAATGCGTGGATTGCGGTCATGCGTGGATGTAATAATTTTTGTACATTTTGCGTGGTGCCTTACACGCGGGGGCGCGAGCGCAGCCGTTCGGTTGAAAATGTAGTTGATGAAGTTAAGCAATTAGCATCGGAGGGGTTTAAACAAGTCACCTTGCTGGGGCAGAATGTTAATTCATATAATTATGAAGGTGCGGATTTTGCGGATTTAATGGAGGCTGTTTCAAAAGTAGAAGGTATTGAGCGTATCCGTTTCACGTCGCCGCATCCTAAAGATTATCCGGATAAGTTTTTAGATTTAATGCTTAATAATCCCAAGATTTGTAAACAAATTCATATTCCATTACAGGCGGGGAATAATCGCATTCTAGATATGATGAACCGCACCTACACTAAGGAAGAATTTTTAAGTTTGGTCGATAAGATGCGTCAGCGTATTCCGGGGCTTGTATTAAGTACGGATATTATCGTTGGGTTTCCAACGGAGACGCAAGCAGAATTTGAAGATACGGTGGATGTGATGAGAAAAGTTGAGTTTGACGCGGCGTTTACTTTTAAGTATTCTGAGCGCAAAGGCACCATTGCCTCCAAGAAATATCCAGATGACATTTCAGAGGAAATTAAAAGCGAACGTGTTACCAAACTTGTTCAACTGCAGAAAGATATTGTTTATAAAAAGAACCGCGGTCATATCGGTGAAATTCATACGCTTTTAATCGAACCGGCTTCTAATCCACGTCCCGGTCACGAATTCATTGGCCGTACAGATGGCAATAAGGTGGTTGTCTTGCCGGAAGGTTCTTATGTGTCAGGCCAGTTGTTGAAGGTCAAGATCACGGATGCGACTCCGCATGTGCTTAAATGTGAAGCTCTGGCATAGTTCTTGAATTCTCACCGTAAAAGTAATATATTAATTGTTTAACCTATGATTAAAACACATTTCACAGCCCAAGCTCTTTTTGACAAGCTTAAAGACATTAAGCTTGGTGGAACTGTGTGCCAGTATTCTTTGAAGAAGTGCGAAGAATTGGTTCCTATCATCAATGAAATTAATGATTTAAAAGAAGAAAAAAACGCTGTTATCCTTGCGCATTCTTATATTAGCCCAGAAATTATCTATGGCGTTTCCGATTTTGTCGGCGATTCATATAAGGTAAGCACGGATGCCATGACGACCACCGCATCGACCATTGTATTTACGGCGGTGCGTTTTATGGGGGAGACGGCCAAGATTTTAAACCCTGAGAAGGAAGTGCTGATCCCAGCCCCTCTTGATGGATGCACCTTGGCTGACGCCGTTAATGCGTCCCAAGTTAGGGCCTTGAAAAAAGAATTTCCTGGCTATACCTTTATTTGCTACGTGAATACGACGGCAGAAGTAAAGGCAGAGTGCGATGTCTGCGTCACCTCGGCGAATGTTTATAAAATTGCCGAGAGCATCCCTAACGATAAGATTTATTTCTTGCCAGATAAATTCATGGGGCAAAACTTAAAGAATCATATGGAACGTAAGGGCATTAAGAAAGACATCCGTTTCTTTAACGGGACCTGTTACGTGCATGAAGATTATAATGTTGAGGATATCTTGAAAATCCGCTTGGAATATCCAAATGCCCAGATTGTCAGCCATCCGGAATGTAATGCCGCGGTCGTTGATAATTCTGATTATGTTGGCTCAACCGAACAGATGTTAGCCTACATGAAGGAAAGCAGGTCTAAGGAATTTTTAATGCTGACCGAATGCGGCCTATCCAGCCGTTTACAAGTTGAGTTTCCTGATAAGAAATTAGTCGGCAGCTGCACCATGTGTCGCTATATGAAGTCTAATACATTGCAGGATATCTTATGCGTCCTCAAAAATCCGGCGGATCGCGATCGGGTCGTATTTAGCGAGGATGTCCGCCTGCGCGCGCTCAAGTCGCTTGAGGCAATGTTTTATTATACTAACTCAGCCAAAGGCTGATCCCCCTCTGGCGGAAAATGATTCATGAAGAATAATTACGTCGAAACCAAATATTTTACATTCGCGCAATCACCAAATGAATTGGTGCTTAAAAGCGGTGTAAAGCTAGGGCCGATTACCTTGGCCTATGAAACTTACGGTATATTGAATGCCGATAAGAGCAATGCAATTTTGATTTTTCACGCTTTAACAGGTGATGCTCATGCTGCAGGTTGGCATCAAGGTGATAAAGCCCCGGGCTGGTGGGATGATATGATCGGTTCCGGTAAAGCATTTGATACTGATAAATATTTTATTATCTGCTCCAATGTAATCGGCGGATGTAAAGGGTCAACCGGCCCGTCTTCTATTAATCCAGCGACCAATAAGCCATATGGTTTAAGTTTTCCAGTAATAACCATCGAAGATATGGTGCTTGCTCAAAAACATTTGATTGATCATTTAGGTATTAAGCAATTGCTCTGTGCTTCAGGTGGTTCCATGGGTGGCTTAATGGCATTGACGTGGGCATTGCTTTATCCGACCACCCTTAAATCGACGATCCTTATTGCAACTAATTACCGTCACACCGCCCAGCAGATTGCCTTGCATGAAGTGGCGCGCCAAGCCATCATGTCTGATCCTGATTGGCAGAATGGTGATTACTATGGTAAATCTTTGCCGGCACGTGGCATGTCAGTTTCTAGGATGATCGGTCACATCACCTACATGAGCGAGCGTTCCATGGAAGAAAAGTTTGGCCGTAAATTGCAGGGTAAAGAAAAATTGGGTTACGACTTTTCACACGATTTTGAAGTCGAAAGTTATTTAAAATACCGAGGGACGAGCTTTGTTTCCCGTTTTGATGCTAATAGTTATCTGTATTTATCAAAAGCGCTTGATTATTTTGATTTATCAGAGCGTGCTGACCTTCAAAAAGTATTTAAAGGGATGAAATCAAAAGTCTTAATTGTGACCTTCACTTCA
>CAZCHB010000219.1:0-3359 GCA_964498235.1 uncultured Planctomycetales bacterium | reverse complement strand
ATTTCAAAATCTGAACATTCAAGCTTTATATTTCTTAATACTTCTGTCGTCACCAAACGATACCCGCATTGCGTATCAGGAATTGCCTGAGAGCATATTAACGAAATAACCCACGACATAAATTTATTCGTCGTCCATCGCAAGGCTGGCATTCCTTTAGGATTATGCATGCGATTACCATTAACAATAGCCGATTTAGTTCGCATATAGACATCCAGAAGATTTTTCATATCGGCAGGCGCATGCTGGCCGTCGCCATCCAAAGTAATCACAGCATCATAATTGTTTTGAATCGCATCATCAAACCCTAAGCGCAACGCATTGCCCTTGCCACCTTTCCTTCCAGTCGACAAGACAATAGCACCCGCTTTAATAGCTAAACCTGAGGTTGCATCAACCGAACCATCATCGACGACTAAAGTATCATATCCTAGAGCTTTGACCTGATTTACAACGCTGGCAATTGAATTTGCTTCGTTATGAGCAGGAATAACCACCAGAATTCTCATTTGCGCCAGAACTCCCTAAACATCAGCCATTGGGTTGGATGCGACATGATTGCCCCCTCAATACCTTTAACATAGTTCCCAATTAAACTTTTTAAATGATCATCACCTATTTTTTTATCACTAGGCGCACCGGGGTATATCGGCTTCTGAAAATGAATATAAAAATCATCATGCTCATCACGCATAAAAAACCCAAGTATGATTGGAGCCCCTGTCTTATAAGAAAATAAAGCGGCCCCCTTTGGCATTAAGGTCGGCTTACTTAAAAAATCCATCACAATGCCGTGTTCTCCAAAATCTCTATCTGCTAAAATAGCGACTAAACGGTTAGCCTTCAAATGTTCCAAGCATTGCCTAATTGCAGTCGTCGTTGGAATAACCTTTGTACCAAAAAATTCGCGCTGTGCGTTAAAAAAATCATTCACCCTGCCATCCTTATGCGGCAGGGCAACTACTGATAACGGATAACCAAGCTTAGCCATCACAGCGGCAGATAACTCCCAATTCCCAAGGTGAGCGCTAATGACAATTGCTCCACGCCCCTGAGCTAATACTTCATTAAGATAGTCAATATTTCTAAATCTAACATGCTCTTTAATATACGCCGCATCAACACGCTGTGTCATCGTGAAAAAATCAACGAGGTATTTACCAAAATGGTGAAATACCTGCCTAACCATTGACGAAGGAACATGTTCGTTATTTAGGATGACTTTTAAGTTTGACCTTACTGCATGGCGATCTTCGCGAGATAAAATATAATGACAATTTGCCAAAAAGACTGCTATTGAATAAGCAACCTTGAGGGGCATACTACGGGTCATAAAATACGCTAGTTTATAAAGGTAATAATTACCCATACATGATGTCGGTATACCTCAAATTTCTAAAACAAGCTTAGCAATGTTCTCCGCCGCCTTAGGCTTTCTATTCTTAAGCGCTGATTCCCTCATTGCCAAAAGTTTCTTTGGATCATTGAGCAATTTTTCAATCTCATGACCAATATGACGTTTATCATCAACACGGACGGCAATGCCGTTACGCACCAAAAATTGCGAATTACGCTCTTCCTGACCGGGAATAGGATCTACAATCACCATGGGAAGCCCCTTAGTCAGGCATTCGCTGGTGGTCATGCCGCCTGGCTTGCTTACAATCAGCGTTGCTACTTCCATCAATTCATCCACATTACTCGCATAATCATAAAAAATAATTTTCTTATCCGTTTTACGCTGTGTTTTTTTGAGCCAGTGAACTAATTTGACATTAGTCCCGGCGATCACAATCATCTGAACCGGCCGTTGTAATTTAACCAATGCCTTAACCGCTTGTTTCATCGGCCCTAAACCTTGGCCGCCTCCCATAATCAACACCGTAGGGATGTCTAGTGAAATACCTAGCTTTTTCGCAATCACTGAACGATCTAAGGTTTCAGCAAACTTATCACGGATTGGAATGCCGTATTCTTTGATCTGTCCGGGCTTAATACCTTCTTTTATATAACGTTCCGTAGCCTCATGAGCCGGAACTATATAATAATCAACCCCATCATGGAGCCAATATAAATGCGGCGCAAAATCAGTCAGAACCCCAACAACCTTAAAAGCGGCTTTATTTTCAACTTTATAATCCGCCACCATCCCACAGGGAAAAGCCTGAGTACAGATGACCACATCCGGCTTAAAACTCTCAATTAACGGCTGAAGCTTCTTATGAGATGATTTATGAATATTCTGTTTTAACTTTTCTGATGCTTTAATAATTTTAGGATTATCATACAAATATTCCCAAATTTTAGGCGCCCGTTTAATCACGCCCATATAAGCCGTATTAACTATCTTCTCCATCAACGGATAGGTATAACCAAATCCGTTAATGCTCATGATTTCACAATCAGGATTTAAAATTTTGAGGGATTTTGATATGGCCACAGCACTTTGCCGGTGCCCGGACACTTGGGAAATATACATCAATAAAATACGCTTGGCTTTATACTCAGTCATTTACTCGATAACTCCTAATACGCCGCCGACAGTGCCATCTTGACCTTCCGCAACAATAATAGATTTAAGCATTCCCGACGCTGGGGATTCAACATTAAATGAAGCTTTGTCCGTTACAACTTCCACAATTTCATCCCCCGCCTTAACAAGAGATCCTATCCTGGCATGCCAACAGGCAATTGTCGCTTTTGTAATTCCCTCACCAAGTTCAGGCAAAATAATATTGGTCATAGAAATTGTCTTTCAAAAATTCTTATGAATGAACGTTGAACTTCTTGAATACTGACTGGATTTGGCAATAATTTATTCATCGACGTCATTTGAACATCCAAACCGCACGGGCGGATCAGACGGAATAAGGATAAATCCGTACTGACATTAATCCCTAGGCCGTGGTAGGTGACCCATTTACGGACTCCGATACCGATAGAAACAATCTTATCCGTTCCGCCGCTCTTTTGATTCGAAATGGCAAAAACCCCGCGTTTACCTGAAATACTTACTGCCAATATACCAAATTCTTTTAATAAATCAACCGCAACTTGCTCCAGACGCTCAAGATACAATTTTAAATTACGCTCACGCTTATTTAAGTCCATAATCACATAGACAACCAGCTGTCCCGGCGCATGCAGGGTCACATCACCCCCACGGTCAATAGGATAAACCTGCACCCCTTTAGCTTCAATAGCCTCTTTTGAATAAAGCAGGCTATCGGGATTTGTCATACGGCCAAGCGTTAACACCGGAGGATGTTGACAAAAAATAAGCTTAGCCTTAGCCCCGGCAATCACCGCATCAACAATCTCCCGCTGGCGCTGGTAAGCTTGGCTATACTCAATAACAC
>CAZCHB010000218.1:0-3365 GCA_964498235.1 uncultured Planctomycetales bacterium | reverse complement strand
CCTGTGGTATATCTTATCTCTTCATGCATATGTATCCTATATAAAGAAGGGAGAATCAAAATTTTATTTTTTGACGTTCTTATTTGCCGTACTAAGTCTTTTAGCTAAGCCCATGGCGATTAGCTTGCCTTTGATTTTATTCTTGATGGACTGGTATTATCAGCGAAAGTGGAGCATTGTTCTTCTGCTTGAAAAGATTCCTTTTATTGTTTATGCATTTATTATCGGTTGGATTACTTATTCTGTTAACGCTCGCAATCCAATAGAGAATGTTTATGAAGCACTGTTAACTTGGTTATGGTGTTTTGGTTTTTATATTTGGAAGTTCATGGCTCCTTTTACTGTCTATCCGTTTTATAAGCTTCCGGAGCCGGTAAGTATTTTATTCTGGCCGTATGCGTTAACAATTATTGCTTTGATCGCATTGGGAGTTTTCTTGTTTGTAAGGCGAAAAGACAAATTACTGATTTTTTCTTTTTTATATTTCTTTTTATCAATATTTTTTTTATTAAGATTCAGTCAGGGGGTTGATGCCAGTATTGTTTCAGATCGGTTTATGTATTTATCATCGCTAGGTTTTTGTATGTTGATTGGCCGAGAGATTGATTGTTTGTTTAAAAACCGTAATTACATTTTATGCCTGTTGGTTGTTGTATGTTTTTTATTTATGGGAATTAAGTCTTATTTGCAATGCAATGTTTGGAAGAATTCTTTTACATTATGGAATGAAACAATTAAGCATTATCCGTTTGTGACCAGCGCCTATGTTGGGCGTGGAGTGGCTTTTTATGAAAAAAAGCAGTTTAACGAGGCGATTGATGATTTTTCAAAAGCAATAATCTTAAATAATCAGATCGCCAGTACATATTTAAAAAGAGGCATTGTTTACATAAATTTAAAGATGTACAATCATGCTTTATTAGATTTAAATAATGCGTTAGCGTTGGATCCTAAGTTATTTCAGGCTCAATTATTAAAGGCGATGGTTAAGGTAAGAATGAATTAACAATGCACCGTTTCTACTTTCATAGTGTTGACTTTACTAAGAAAAATATTTCAATCACAGATAAGGATGAACTGCATCATATCAAGGATGTTCTTCGTCTGAAGGCGGGGGATAAGCTCTCTATTTTTAATGGACAGAATCAAGAGGCGTTGGCTGTCATCTCGTCTGTCAAAGAGAATGAAATAATTGCGGTAGTTGAGTCGGTGCGTGAGGCTGATAAGGGCGGGGCGAGGGTCATTTTGTGCTGTGCTGTTCCTAAAAAGGCTAAGTTCGAGTTTATTATTGAGAAATGCACAGAACTTGGGGTGCATTCAATTATCCCATTGCGAACAAAACGCACGGAAGTTATTTACAGCGCAGATAAAAACCCTTTAAAGCAGGAGCGTTTCCAAAAAGTGGCGATTAATGCCTCTAAGCAGTGTGGCCGCATTGATGTGCCCACGGTTCATCAAATGACGGATTTTAAAACGGTTTTTAGTGCTTTGCCGGAAGATGCGCTGGTTTTAATTGCTTCGTTGACTAGGGAATCGATTGCATTAAAAGATGCTTTAGGTAAGGCTGTTGATAATAGGCCAATAGCCCTATTTATCGGCCCGGAAGGCGACTTCACAGCTGAGGAGGTTGACTGGGCGCTTAAGCAAGGGGCGCAGTCAATATCACTTGGAAATACCATTCTTAAGGTGGATACGGCGGCCATGACAAGTGTTGCGTTTTGCCGTTATTTACTATATAATTAACAGCTTTTTAGGTTCTTAATCCCGTTTAAGTCAAATTTACTACGGATCCCCGTTTATCAATATGGAGGAAGTTATGGCGTCAGAAAAAGCGATTGTAGAAAAACCAGTGGTGGAGAAATCCAATCCGGACAAGGAAAACCGTTTAAAGGCGTTGGATTTAGCGTTAGCGTCGATCGAAAAGCAATTTGGTAAAGGCTCCATCATGCGTCTTGATGGAAAGGTTGTTGTTGAAACGCCGGTTATTTCAACGGGATCTTTGAGTTTAGACGCGGCCTTAGGTGTTTGGGGTATTCCGCGCGGACGTATTATCGAAATTTATGGCCCGGAATCTTCAGGTAAAACCACATTAACATTAAGCGTTATCAAACAGCTCCAATTATCCGGCGGTGTTGCCGCTTTTATCGACGCTGAACATGCTTTTGACGCAAATTATGCCAAAATGTTAGGCGTTAAGCTTGACGATTTATTAGTGTCCCAGCCTGACACTGGTGAACAAGCATTAGAAATTGCTGAAACCCTGGTGCGTTCGAACGCGGTTGATTTAGTGGTCATTGATTCTGTCGCCGCATTAACGCCGCGCGCGGAAATAGAAGGTGAAATGGGTGACTCTCATATGGGGCTTCAGGCCCGCTTAATGAGCCAAGCTTTACGTAAATTAACAGCCGCGATCAGTAAGTCGAAAGCGTGCGTCGTCTTTATCAACCAGATCCGGATGAAAATTGGGGTCATGTTTGGCAACCCTGAAACCACGACTGGCGGCCGCGCGCTTAAATTTTACGCGTCGGTGCGTATTGATTTAAGAAAGGTTGAATCGCTAAAGTCTGGTGAGGACATTATTGCCAACCGGGTCAAGGCCAAGATTGTCAAGAACAAGGTAGCGCCGCCTTTTAAAGAAGCGGAATTTGAAATTTATTTTGATGAAGGTATTTCCCGCGCTGCGGACATTATCGATTTAGGTGTATTGTCGGAGATTATCCAAAAATCCGGTTCTTGGCTGTCATTTGAGAATGAAAAAATCGGCCAAGGTCGTGAAGCCGCCCGTAAATTCTTAAAAGATAATCCTAAGTTAATGTCCAAGCTTGAGAAAATGATTATTGAAAAATTAAAGACTAAGAAGGTTTAAGTTTTATGTCGTCGCAATGCCGAGCGGCGGCGTTAAGGTTTTTAAAGATACGGCCTCGCAGTATTCAGGAATTAACTGATAAGTTAAGGCTTAAAGGTTTCGCGCCTGATGAGGTCGAAGAAGAAATGAAATATCTCCAGTCGATTGATTTGCTTGACGACCGGGCTTTTGCGGCATCTTGGGTCAGATACCGTCTTGCCCGGCCGTTTGGTTTTAGGAGGATAATCACTGAGCTTAAGCAAAAAGGCATTAGCGAAGAAATTATCGCTAATGCTGTTACGCCGGCTAAAAGTGATTACACTGAATACGATGTTATCTTAGAATTGGCGGAACGCCGGGCAAAGCGGTTAGTTGGGCTTGAGCCACAGAAAATGAAGAAACGTGTGGCGGATTATTTACTCCGCCGTGGTTTTACGATGGATTTAGTAATGAAAGTAATTAAAAAAATATAAACGGTGTCATGCCCGAATGTTTTAGTCGGGCATCTAGAGCATGAGCT
>CAZCHB010000217.1:1388-3388 GCA_964498235.1 uncultured Planctomycetales bacterium | reverse complement strand
TTGCACGGCTGCGCCATGGGCAATTTGATACGGCGTTTTTCCTGCACCGTTCTGCCTCTAGGGCGTTGCTTGTCTATTTATCTTGTATTCCTCGTCGGATTGGTTACGGCAAATATAGATGGCTGTTAACCCATCCGATTAATGATTCCGATGTTAATTTGCACCGCAGTGATTATTATTTGCGGGTGTTAGAACCTTGCGGCATTACCATTGAAGACCGGCTGTGTGAGTTAAATGTAGACGATGATGAAATGGCCAGTTTGAACGTTAAATTGCACCGTCAAGGCATCGGGGCGGATTCGCCGTTTGTTGTGTTTAATGTTGGCGGTAATTGGGATTTGAAACGTTGGCCGCTGTCATGTTGGGCAGAGCTTGTTCAGAGAGTTACGGAGAAAGCGCCGATGAGGATTGTATTTTCTGGGGCTAGTAATGACAGGGCGTCAGTGTTGACAATTATTGAAGAAGCAAAAGTTGGGTGCGTCAACATGGCTGGAGAAACTACATTGGGAGAATCTTTAGCGTTGTTTGCAAAAGCGCAATATGTGGTGTCAGGCGACAGCGGCCCATTGCATTTAGCTAACAGCGTGGGTGCAAAGGTTGTCGGCATTTTTGGGCCGACCCAGCCGTCAATAACGGGACCGCGCGGTAGCGGCCAGCGAGTAATTTTACTAAAAGAAGTCGGCTGCAATAAAGCGCCGTGTTATCATTTGTCCTGTAAGAATAATGTATGCATGCAGGCTGTTAGTGTTAATGATGTTTGGGAAGCGATATGCTCATTAAATCAAATCGAATCTTAATTATCCGCACTGACCGTATTGGAGATGTTGTTTTAACAACGCCTGTTTTTAAGGCGTTGCGCAAAGCCAATCCGGCGGCGCATATTGCTGTGCTTGTCACGCCTATTACGGCAGATCTGGTTTGTGGTAATCCATATATTGATGAAGTAATAGTAGACGATCGTAATGGTATTAATAGGGGAGTGTTGGGCGCATTACGTTTAGCCCGAAATATTCGTCAGCACCGTTTTGATACGGTGTTTATTTTTCATACAAAGCGCCGTTATAATCTAGCTTGTTTTTTAGCAGGAGTTCCGGTGCGTGTTGGCTTTAAGAATGATAAATTTGGCAATCTGCTGACTCATCCGATTAAAGATACGCGTCATCATGGAGAAAAGCATGAGGTAGAGTATTGTTTCGATGTTTTAAATTCCGTAGGTGTTGCATCAGCTGGTATGGATTTATTTGTTCCAACACAAAAAGATAGCGATCAATGGGCGTTAGAGTGGTTTGAGCAAAATAGGATTATTCCCGGAGAGCTTATAGTTATTCATCCCGGTGCCAGCGATACAACCCGTTTGTGGCCTACAGTAAATTTTGCGCGCTTAATTGACAGCCTGGCGGCCCGTTACGCGTTTAAGATTGTCTTAATCGGCGGCAAGGAAACAATAGGGGCTTCATCGGAAATTATTCGCTTGGCAAAATCTTCAGTCTTGGACTTGACAGGCAAGACAACAATTTCCCAAACTGTTAGTGTTTTACGGCGTTGCCGTTTATTGGTATCCAGTGATTCCGGGCCGCTGCATATTGGGGCGGGTGTTGGCGCGTATGTGATTTGTTTATTTTTAAGGAATCAACCAGGTATTAACCCAACCCGTTGGCGCCCGTTGGGACCTAAAGCATTTACACTGACAAATAAACCCGGGGAAGAAATTTTATTGGATGATAAAGGTAAGGTCAAAGCAGGTAAGGCAGATTCCATTACGGTCGATGAAGTGCTTAATCTTACCGAAGCGATTATGGCTCATAATGCCCAAGGCGTATTTTATTGGTAATTTTGCTGCTTGAATAAAAGCGGTGCGCTCTGTTATACTGTTTGAAAACATTGTTGAAAGGATTGTATGACTGAGGATTTTAATAAATTGTGGCAGAATTTAGCGTTGTTATTACGTTCTCACCCATGGCATGGTATTCCAATCGGAGAAGAAGCGCCTACCATGGTTA
>CAZCHB010000217.1:0-1378 GCA_964498235.1 uncultured Planctomycetales bacterium | reverse complement strand
CCATGGTTAATACCTATATTGAGACAGTTCCTTCTGATACGGTTAAATATGAGATTGATAAAAAAAGCGGGTTCTTGAAGGTTGACCGTCCTCAGAAATATTCCAGTATTTGCCCGACCTTATATGGCTTTATTCCGCAAACGTATTGTTCAGGTCATATTGCACAATTGTGTCGGGAACGCACAGGTCGTGATTATGTCGTTGGAGATGATGATCCGCTGGATATTTGTGTGCTGACAGAGAAAGTCATAAGCCATGGCGACATTATTGTCCGCGCTATTCCCATCGGCGGTTTTCGCATGATTGACCAGGGCCAGGCGGATGATAAAATCATTGCTATTATGCACGGCGATGGTTTATATAGCCAATGGCATAATATTGAAGATTGTCCCCGGGCTTTTATTGACCGGTTAAGGCATTATTTTTTGACATATAAAGATTTGCCCGGTACAGATGACCGCATTTGCGAGATCACTCACGTTTATGGGCGCGAAGAGGCCATGGAAGTCATCCGTCGATCTAGGCAGGACTATAAGGAACGTTTTGCCCAGTTAGAAGACATGATGGCAGTAATCCTCGACGACTAATTGAAAGCAGAAATTTATTGAAAGTAACTGTTGAGCCTTTTGAATTGTATGGCTGGAAAGGTCACCGCTTAATTTCAGGGCCTTTAAAGCTTGTCATTGCTCCCTCTATTGGGGGACGGATCATTTCCTTGCGTTATGAAGGCCGCGAACTTTTATTCACTCAAAAAGAACATGCAGGCGAGGTTTTTGATTTTGCCAGCATTGACAATTTGAACGAGCAAAAAAAGTTAATGGGTTTTCGTGTATGGGGCGGCGATAAGACCTGGGTGGCTCCTCAAGTTGAATGGAGCGAAGGTATCCCTCCGCTGGAATTAGACGCTGGTGCGTATGATTTTGTCTGGGAAGAGCCGCAGGTTGTGATGACAAGTCCTATTTGCCGTGAAACAGGACTGCGCATTGTCCGAAAAATTAGTTTTGACCAAGAATCGAATGTTTATTTAACGGAAGAGTTTCATAATACGACTGTAGATCGAGTGATCCGTAAGGGTATTTGGAATGTTACGCAATTAATTAGGCCGTGCATGTTTTATGTCCCAGCGGATAAAGGATCTTTCCGCTCCTACCATCAAGAAGACCAAAGTTTACCGGATGTAAAATCGATATTTATTGAAGATGAGGGTTGGGTGGAGATTCCTTGCCGGACTAATCAGTTATTTAAATGTGGCGGGATGCCAAATGAAGGTCAGGTTTTGTTGAAAGTACCGATGGGCGGCCGTCGTGATTTGGTATGGTTAAAAACATTTAAAGTAGATAAGCAGGCTGAGTATGCGCATAAAGCTGCGGTCGAGGTA
>CAZCHB010000216.1:0-3412 GCA_964498235.1 uncultured Planctomycetales bacterium | reverse complement strand
ATATTAAGTGCCGTGCTTAATACTGCAAAAACACCTTCAGGACGTACGGCTCTCATTGCGGCATCAGGACCTGCGTTTACAATCTTTAATTGCGCAGAATCATATCCGCCGGAGAAATATTTACGAGGAACTGATCTGCCGTTAGGCATTTCTGTGTCTTTAACATAGTTAAACGCGCCCTTCTTGTAGGCTTGTAGATAGCGTTCATAAATTTTCTGTTTGTCCGTCGCATCACTAAGATTGACGCCATTGACCTTTGATTTATCCGCGTAGACTTGGGACAACAAGGCTTGTTTTAAATTACGTTTGAACCAGGTGGCCAGGATTTGAGAATTAAAAATTTGACGCAAGGCCGCGAAATTTTTACCATGATTAACTTCTTCTTCGATGACGGGGAGAATTATTTCACGGATAATGTTTGAGGGATTTCCATTTGGCGGTAGGTTTCCTCCCTGGGGCGTTTGCACCTTCAATGGTCTCTTGCTTGGCAACCGACTTGGGGACACCGCTAAAGCGATGTCCCCTGGTCGGCTACCGTTCTTTTCAACGGCTAAATAATCATCTTCTAACATTACCTTTAAATGCCCATTAACAACAAAGGCGGTTTGGTCATGTTCATAGACTGAAGCCTTCTCAGCAACGATCCAGACTTTATTAAGTGCATTAACAGGAACTTGTGCATCAGGGCCATATTGTGCCTGTGCCTTAGCATAGATTTTATCCCAGAACTTCTTACCTAATTCCTTCTCAGGATAAATCAGCGACGCGGTGATTTGTTTAAGCATGTAATCTTGAGCTAATAAATCACGCCCCATGGCCGTTTCGCCTAAGGCTGTTGGGATCATACGGTCTTTTTCATAAGGAGATAGGTTGACCCATAAATCTTTTTCAGGGATGGTTAGGGCGGCAAAAAAATAATTAATTAGCCGGTCGCCTTCTTGTTTTAATTGTTCGCCCTTCAATTGGCTATGGCCGGTATCAACGATGAAATCAAACAGAAAAGGATTGTCTTTGTGGACTGTTAGGCCTTTGATTAACGCTGGTTCAAAAGCCGGACTTAGGTTAACCATGGTGCCGGGTGTCGGCAAATTTAATACATTATCAGCATTCGCCTGATGTATAGGCGCACACATCGAAACCATAAAGGTGACGGACACAATTAAGCTAATTGATTGACGAAACATACAATATACTCCTCTATGAATATTATGCATCTTTTAGGGAAACGCTACCCGTAGTTTATACCATATAAAGAAAGGCAGTGCCATATCAAGAATAAGACATAACCTGCTTTAAAATATAGACTTACAATCTACTTAAAATATATTTAATTAATTATTTCCAAAGCTATGCGAAGAGCCTTATTGATGGGCATTAATTTATTGCCCCACTGCGGGTCAATGGCATAAACATTCATGGTATAATTGCTGATATTAGGGGCTATGCCATCCTTATCCAGATACGCTTGGGCATTTTGGCAATCCCCCGGAAATTCTTCCTTCATGACACGGCAGGTCACAAGCTTGCGCTCTTGTTGCTTATCTTTCTTGGCAGAAAATCCAAAAAGGCGGCAAATCCCGGGACGGTATTCATAATACCCGCATCGCCCATTGCCTTCAATCCCCACCTGCGGCTGATACGCAACGCATGTTTCTTCTGCCTCAAGGCGGGCGATGATTGCTTCTACCTCACCGCTCTTTTGTAAATGCGCTGCCAAGGGCATCATTTCCGTTACTGTCGTTTCAATATGAGGATTTTCACAACATCGGCCGCAGCCGGATTTACAGCGCAGGCGAGTTACTTGAGCAAAGGCAGATGTTTCCGCGGCGGTCGTGCTAAGCAAGGATGTTACGGCATCAATGATCTGTGCATGATTAGGCGTCACGCGTTAAAGAATTTCTTTCAGCTTAGCTGTCAATTCTTCTGACTGCGGCTTGATTTTACTGTCAAAGCGGGCAACAACCTTGCCATTCTTATCGACGAGAAATTTGTTAAAGTTCCAGCTGATCGACCCATTAAATCCGCTCTCTTTAGTCAGGTAGGCATATAATGGGTCCATGTCATTGCCTGCCACGCTGATTTTGGCAAAGAGCGGAAAAGTGGTATGAAATTTCAATGAACAGAAACTTTTTATCTCTGCGTTACTGCCAGGCTCCTGCCCCATAAAATTATTAGCGGGAAATGCCAAGACCTCAAAACCCTTATCTTTATATTCCTGATACAATGCTTCCAACCCCTCGTATTGCGGCGTAAAACCACAGCGGCTGGCCGTATTAACAATCAATAATGCCTTGCCTTTATAGGTGCTTAAGGGAATATCTTTTCCGTCAATATCCTTCATTGTAAAATCATACACATTTTTAACCGTCACGTTTTCCTGAGCAAAACTTTTACGGCCAATGGCAAAAGCAAATAGGGCAATTAAGATAAAAAGAAATATTTTCATATCAACCTTTCTTAACATGTCATGCCCGAACGTTCTTGTCGGACATCTAGATCATTATTGCATGAACTAGACCCCCGACAGAAACGTTCGGGTCGACAATAATTCCATATCGCGGAATAATACCGTTTATATGCTTGCTACAACTTCGATCTCGACCAATGAATCTTTAGGAATCCGGGCTACTTGAATGGTCGTGCGCGCCGGTGCATTTTCCGCCTTGAAATACTGGCCGTACACTTCATTCATGCCAGCAAAATCATTTAGGTCTTTCATGAAGACGGTAGCCTTGATGACATTATCAAGTTTAGAACCGCCAGCCTCGATCACAGCCTTAACATTTTCCAAGACTTGCTTGGTTTGTTCCTTGATGCCGCCGGCAACCATGTTACCCGCCTTGTCTAATGGGATTTGCCCCGCGGTATAAATTAAATTACCAATCACCATGCCCTGATTATAGGGGCCGACAGGTAATGACGCGTTAGTTGTTTTGATAACTTGCTTTGAACTCATTGCGTATCCTTTCGTGATTTGCCAAGAGCTTGACCAACAGCAAAACCGCTGGCCCATGCCCATTGAAAATTAAAACCGCCGATACGGCCGTCCACATCTAATATTTCACCGGCAAAAAATAATCCCGGCCTTAAATTTGATTCGAGGGTCTTAGCATTAACTTCGGTTAAATCAATCCCTCCCGCCGTGGCTTCAGCCTTACTATACCCAACCGCATCCGTACAATCAAGCGGATAATGCACGCAGAAGGATAAAATCTTCTTACGGGTTTCCTTGTTTAATTGATTCAAAAGCGATTCAGGATTTGCACCTGCTTTAAGCATCAGCACGTCCGCTAAACGCTGAGGCATAAAGCCTGTTAAGAAATTCTTTAATGATTTTTTAGGATGTTTAACCACTTCCTTCTGCAAATGAGCGTCGAATGTTTGCTCATTGTACGCGGGGATAAAATTAACA
>CAZCHB010000215.1:0-3470 GCA_964498235.1 uncultured Planctomycetales bacterium | reverse complement strand
TGCGGGAGTCGCCGAAAAGCATCAAGCAGACAAAAAATCCCTTTTTCTTCACTCAAACGTCCCGCGAATACAAAATATGAACCAGTCCCTGTGCGCGGCCCGGGATCAGGAGAAATAAAATTTGGTTTTATCTTGAACTTTTCTTCGACAATACCCCTGCCTAGAAACTTACGGCGGGCAAAATCACTCAATACAATAAATGCATCAACCTGCTCATGCCATGTCCTTTGTTGCCAGTGCTTCTTTAACATCCTCACAACTGCCCAGGATAAAAACCGTGACCGATGATAGCAGGCATGCACAATCCCATGATTAAGCGATGTTACTAAACACTTATCACATGGTTTACCATCCCGAAAGAATAATCCATTTGAACATAAGAGGCGAAAATTATGGAGGGTTTGGACAACGGGAATCTTAAGCGCCTTACAGGCGTAATAAACAGCAGGTGTCATCATATAAAATGTATTATGAAAATGAACAATATCAGGAGAAAACATCAGGCATTTTTCCTTGATAAGCTGATGCGCTGCTGATGACCAATGCCATGATAGAATATTGCGCAGTTTTCCCGTCACTGGAAGGGAGGAAAAATCCTTATTTGTCATTTCAAACAGCAAAACTTCATGGCCGTGCTGCCGTAAAAGCTCCGCTTCTGACTTAAAAACAACATCTTCCCCGCCGGAATGCTGGTAATAATTATGGCAGATAAGAATTTTCATCAATCAAAGGATTATTCTGTTTTCTTTAACACCGCATATTCACCGATAACCGTATTAAGGTTATATCCGATTTTCTGCGGTTGACAAATCTTTTTAACAGGCATGATCACATAATCAGGAAATTCTAATTGTGACAAATAATTTCCAACACCATTCATGTCACAAACTAACCAAGATTGAATAAGGCTTTTTGCAACATTAATCCTTTTTTCTTGCAAACGCCTTTTGTTATAATCGAAATAAAATGATATCGTATGATTAGAAATAGGCATTGTATGCCCGCTTCTAATCCTAAGAGAAGTGTCAATATCCAATTTATCCCCTTTTAAAACAAAGACTGAACTATTTTTAGGCGCTTCTTTACGCAAGTATTGATTAATATCAACCCATTCCACTCCGCTATTGGTGACACCTAATATCCCATGACGTACCATTGCTTTCAACGCGTCTTCCCTTGATTCAATCCGTTTTGCAAATGACGCAACGAGGGTAATCGCAAATACAAAAAGAAATAACTGTTTAAATGAAAGCCGGCTAGCTAATGTACTTCTCTTAAAAAATAACTGAACTACTGCCCATATAAATACAATTATCCCCAAGACTACAAAAAACACCTTCATGCGACCCGATATTTGATCAGAAACTATCAATTGCCGCGTATCAAAATAATGCCACATTGAATAATAATCGAACCATGGTATCGCGTATAAAATAATCAAAGCAAGCGCCGCCGCCCAAGCTTTATAACCAGATTTTTCCCGAAGAAATTGAATCAATACACAGCTTAACACAAGAAACATGATAATCTGCGCCAGCCATGTGGAACGGGTGACAGCAAGGGCCAAAAATAACGGCACCTTAATGAAATCGAAGGCAAATGTATAATAAATAGCACCGCCAACATAAATAACTAACGCAATAATCCAGATAGCACGCAAGCGTTTTTCAATGACCTTATTTTCAAATCGAAGAAAAGAAACAGCCGCTAAAAGTGAAATATATAAAAATGGCCCTATCCCATCGAGCATTGGATTTGCTTCACTGTCTTCCGTATTTAGTAAAATATCTTTAAACAAAAGGGCATTTTCATCAATCCTTTGGTTAATAAAAAGCCAACATCCCCAACCAAAGATACCAATCAAAAAAAGCGTACCAAGACCTATCGCCATCTTAGGCCAGCTAACCTTCATATTTTCTTTAAACGTAATAATCAAGGCAAACAGCGCCGGAAACCAGCCGTTTTTTAATGAAACAGTAACCAATAAAAACGCGAAAAGCACAATCACCCGCCACGACGCGCCTTTAAGTAAAAAATACACAAGCCAAATTCCTAAGGGATAAACATACGTCGAAGGCCGGTAACACACCGCATCAAGCAAATGCGGGACATTACCAATAAAGGTGTGATGCCCGCATAAAACAGCCAAGACAGCCACGTGCGCTAACAAATCATTTAATCCTAACAAACGTAAGATCCGTAGTACACCCACAGCCGTAACCCCTGCTAAAACGGCATATACGATAATATTAAAACGATCATCCAGCCATAAATCACCACAGATCTTAACCAACAATGAATACCACGACACCATCGCTGGATGAAATCGTTCATTGATATCCCCATGGAAACTGTCAGGATGAATAATGCTATACGCCATTCCAAAATAACCACTATGCGTTTCCAATCCAGGAAAACGGGCTAACGCATAAAGAGCACTGAATACAATCACCATCAATCCTGTATAAAGTCCAGCATTCTTTGTCATTAACGGGTCCTTTTCATTAATTGTTTCATTTCTTTCAAACGGGTATTAACGGCGCTTAATGTTAATCCAATCCCTAATGAAATAACCCCAATGGGCATAAAAAGTAATATTAATCCAGCTAAGAATGTGACTGACATCCCCAATGATGCGGGAAATAAAAAACGAACAATGGCCGCGTAAATAGCTATACTAAAACAAAATATACTAATAGCGCCATACAGCCTTAAAGGATAATGATCCCGCAAGAGCATGGCTGCCGTCAGCATAATTCTTAATCCATCTTTAAATGGATGAAGTTTGGATTTACTATCAGAGGGGCGACTGCGGTAAGAAATAGGCACTTCAATCACCTCCATGCCGGCTTCCAAGGCCTGAAGGGTCAATTCTGTTTCAGTTTCAAATCCAGGCGTTATTAAAGGAACGCTTTCAATAAACCGGCGGCTGAAAATTCTATACCCAGAAAGAATATCTTCAAACTTTGTTTTAAATACCCAATTAATAGTATCCACAATAAGACGATTGCCAATTTGATGCAGATACACAAGCGATTCCTTATTAGCTTTCTTTAAACGGTCGCCAACAACCATATCAACATTATCATGTACTACAGGTTTAATTAACATCGGTGCTTCTTCGGCAAAATACGTATCATCGCCATCAACAACAATCAGCACATCACAAGAAATATGTTCAAAAATAGCCTGCATCACATATCCTTTTCCCTGCTTTCGGACAGTGACAACGTGAGCACCAGCCTGTGCCGCTAAGGTAGCACTCTTATCCTTTGAATTATTATTAAACACATAAATCTCGGCCTGAGGAAGCACGCGCTTGAAATCACCGACAACCTTGGCGATTGTAACTTCTTCGTTATAGCAAGGAATCGCTACTACTATTTGCTCTTTCATTATTATTTCCTTAACTTTTCCCACCATGGTTTATTGTTTTTATACCATTCAATCGTGCCGGCAATGGCCTCATC
>CAZCHB010000214.1:0-3490 GCA_964498235.1 uncultured Planctomycetales bacterium | reverse complement strand
GAAAAATGATAAGGTGACAAAACAGGCGCTAATACAGCCCCGGCATACAGCAGGCCAAGCACCCATAGGCAAACCACGGCGGATTGACACTTTCCAAAAGCGCGGCAGGTCCTTGCCCATTGGTTCTGTGATCTATTTTTTTGCATATTTAATTCTTGGGTCTAACCACAATAATAAAATATCGGCTAATAAATTACCTAATAAAAGCAAAACCCCGCCCATCAACATGCTGGCCATGACCACATAGATATCTTTCGACCGGACTGCCGTCAGCATTAATGTTCCAAGGCCAGGCCATGAACAAACAATCTCAACTAAAGCCGCACCCGAAAGCAGGGAAGCAAATTCATACCCTAGTAAGGTCACCATGGGATTAAAAGCATTACGCAAGGCATGGGTATAAATAATTTTATTCTCCGGCAATCCCTTGGCCCGTGCCGCCAGGATATATTGCTGGCCTAATTGCGCCAACATATTCCCGCGCATCAGCCGCTGAAGACTGGCAATTGACGCCAATGATAGAACTACCGTCGGGATTACTAAGTGTTTTACTAAATCGATGATTTTCCCCAAGAAGGACATCTCATCATAGCCAGCGCTGTGCATCCCTCCCAAGGGGAGCAAACCTGATTGGCTAAAAAAAAATAACATTAGCATCGCTAAAAAAAATGACGGCAGGGAAAATGCGGCAAAGGCCATGCCGCTCATTACCTTGTCCGCTAAAAATCCATGACGCAGGGCGGCCCATATGCCTAAGGGAATGGCCAGGCCCCAAGTTAGAATAAGGCTGGCCAATGATAAGATAAACGTATTGCCAAGACGAGAAGAAATAATCTCGGCAACGGGAATATTATAATAAAACGAATAGCCAAATTCCCCCCTGCACACATTAAGAAGCCAGTGGCCGTATTGCACAATCAACGGATCTTTTAGATGATATAACTTCTCATATGAAGCGATGGTCTCAGCGGAAATTTGGGGATTAAGCTTCATGCTGTCAAAATAATTTCCCGGCGTTAGATGCATCAGCCAGAACGTGACAAAGCTCATCACCATCAACAGCAATAATGAAATTAACAATCTTTTTAACATACGCATAATCATTGAATATAAATCTCTTCCAGATTATGGAAAGCCCCGCCGTGCGGTGATGGTTTTAAATTACCGAACTTTTGACGCACCGCGAAAACATTAGCACCCAACACGGTATAAATGACAGGCAATTGCTCTGCCGCAATGACTTGATATTCATCATACAAGACCTTTCGCTTCTCTTCATCTAATTCCTGAACGCCTAGCGAAAAAATTCCATCAAGCCGTTGTTCCCAATCAGTAGCAGGTTTTGACTGCTTTGGATTCCATAAATGCAATTGACCAGAGGAATGCCACACATTCTTGCCGAAATGAGGCTCTATCCCGCCAGTCAACCCTAAAATAATGCCGTCCCAATCAAAAGATGCCATCAATTTACTGACCAAGGTATTAAATTCGAGCGTTTGTACATTAACCTTAATCCCAATCCTTATTAGGTCAGCGGCGATCATTCCTGCCATTTGTGTTCTTAGCCCGTCATTGGTGCTTAAATTAAATTCAACTTTATGACCCATTGCATCTTCAACAATACCATCACCATCATGGTCGATAAAACCCTCCTTAAGTAATATTTTTCTGGCCGTTTCCAAACTAAATTCATAGTGCGGGACATTTGGATTATAGAAGAAACCACTGGATGGACTCATCGGCCCATGCTGGGGATAACCAAATCCATTTGAAAGTATCTCAATAATCTTTTTCTTATCAATCGCATGCGCGATGGCCCTCCTGAAATTAACATTGGTAAACCATCTTAGCTTGAGGGGATCAACAAAAGGTTTATTGGTCTTGGGATTGGTTTCAGGATTCTGGTTAAACGCGATAAAATTGCTCCCATCATCAGCGCCAACGTCATAAATCTTAAATTTCCTTTTTACTTCCAATGGTTTTAGTAAGGGAAAATCAGCGCCTCGCAATGGGATGAAATCAAGTTCACCATCTATAAATTTTAGCAGCCTAGCATCAGGGTCGGCAATAACTAGAAATACTAATTTATCCAAGTATGGCAGGTGATTACCATTTGCGCCTTTCTTCCAATAATAAGGATTCCGTTTAAACACTAACCTTTCACCGGGATGATACTTATCTAAAAGAAACGGACCCGTGCCGACAATCTCACGGGCAGGGGTGTTGATTCCCCAGGTAAATGGAAATTTACCTGCCTTGACTGATTCTGCTAACCGGTGTTTAGGAAGAATCCCCTGAGACATGCCCCGCAGAAAAGGCGCAAATTTGACCGGCAGGGTAAAACTGACTGTCCACTGGTCAATCTTTTCGACCTTAAAAGTTTTACCATCAATAGAGAAAACATCTTTTGAGGACGATGGGATTTCGGGATTATATATCAGGTCATTAAAGGTAAACACCACATCATCCGCCGTTAGAGGAACACCATCGAAAAAACGCACATCACGGCGCAGATGAAAAACCCAGCGCAGGCCGTCAGGTGAAACTTCCCAAGATTGCGCTAGATTAGGAATAACTTTTAACGAAAATGGATCTGTGGTTGTTAGGCCTTCAAATAAAATACTCGTGACTGCTGAGGAAGATGTTTCACTTGCTACGATTTCATTAAATGTTTTAGGATCAGAACTGACGGATATCACCGCCTGCCCCCCATAGGATGGCGTACTTGGCATGTCAGCAAAAAGCGGCGACCCGCCAGGGCAGGACGCCGCTAGAAAACAAAGAAGCACGATAGAAATTTTATTTAGCCGCATTCACGATAGGCTGAGCAACTTCCGGGCTTAGATCAATTGTTTTTCCTGTTACATCTATGTCAACCGCAGGTTTTGGGTCGCTGACATTAACTGTAATCTTTGGTTCTGCCTCATCCTTATTAGGCGCCGGCGTGGTTATCTTCGGCAATAGCGCCTTATTCGCCATGATTGATTTATCGCCTTTTGAGCCTTGCACCGCCAAAACTAAGGATGTTGATAAAAAAATAGCGGCTAAAACCGTTGACGTACGCACTAAAAATTTATTTGTTTGCGTGCCGAACATGCTTTCCGCAGAAGTAAAGCTCTCCGCTAGACCGCCGCCCTTACCCGCCTGCATCAAAACAGTAATGACCAATAAAATACATGATAAGATATGAATCACTAATAAAAATCCCATGTTTACTCCTAAAGATAATCTAGTTCAATAGATCCCCGACTAAAACATTCGGAGCTGACACCCTAGGTGTCATTTTTTTACTGCCGCTTTAACAATCGCCGAAAATAAAGGCGCTTTTAAACTTGCCCCGCCGACTAAAGCACCGTCGATATCCGGCTGAGATATTAGTGAATCAATATTATCCGGGGTGACACTGCCGCCGTATTGGATACGGATGCTGTTGGCTGTTTCAGCACCAAACAACTTGCCTAGCAATTGACGGATGAAAGCGTGCACTTCC
>CAZCHB010000213.1:0-3503 GCA_964498235.1 uncultured Planctomycetales bacterium | reverse complement strand
TATATTGTCTACATTTTTAGGTGTCCGTCAAATCGGGGTCAGCCCAATGTGTCCCGGTTTTTTTTTCAAGTGCAGATAAACGCATTGCTACCAAATAAACGTCGCCGTGGACGACCTAAAAAGAAAGAGGATGGTGATAATTATTTATAAACTATTGTAGAATAAGGCTATGTGAGAAACGACACCATTTATTACTTTTTGTGTTTAAGCGCAAAATTGGCATGATCAACAGCCATAGTATATACTTCTCTAAATATGCCAAAGTATATATATTCAAATAAGGTCATTATTATAGGGCTTGTTTTTGCCTTTTTTACTAATTCATTAGGCTTACAGCCCGTTTATGCCCAAAAAGTAAATTTACCTGCCTTGGGTACTTTAGTTAATTTAATCCATAGATTTCATCCAACTATATTAAAAGGCCTAAAAGTAAACCCAGAAAATCCATTCCGTTTTGATTTCATTGTAGATAAGGGTGATTCCCTCCCACTGGTGGGGAGGGCTAGGGAGGGGGGACAACAAGAACAACTAAAAACAGAATCCACAAAACTCATAAAATATTTCATGGCCTCTTTAACAACCCCTGAAAACGACCTCTGGGTAAACCTAAGCCCCTACGAAAAAAACCACATCATCCCACAAGCCTTTGGCCAAACAGAAATGGGACGTGACTTATTAGCCCAGGATTATCTGCTCAAACAAATCACATCATCATTAATGTATCCAGAAGATGAGACCGGTAAGAAATTCTGGAAGCGTATTTATGAAGAAGCGCAGAAAAAGTTAGGGACAACGCAGATACCGGTTGATACGTTTAATAAAGTGTGGATTGTGCCTGAGAAGGCGGTTGTTTATGAAAACGCTAAGGCAGGTACGGCTTATGTTGTTGAAAGTAAGTTAAAGGTGATGTTAGAGCAAGACTACTTAGCAACATCAATTTCCCCTCCCCTTGTGGGAGGGGCTAGGGGAGGGGTAACATCGACAAATACCCCCCTCCCTAACCCTCCCCACCAGGAGGAGGGAAGTGACAGTTTACCCGCTACTTTAGCACAGTCGATCATCCGCGAAGTAATCATTCCTGAACTTACCAAAGAAATTAATGAAGGTCAAAATTTCGCCCCACTTAGACAAGTTTACAATTCACTTATACTTGCCACTTGGTACAAAAAGAAAATAAAGGACAGCATTCTTAACAAAGTCTATGCAGATAAGAACAAGATAAAAGGAACAGAATACACGAACAATATAACCCTACAACCGACCAGGGGACATGACTTTAGTCGTGTCCCCATGGTCCTCATGCCGGACACTCGCAGAAGCTCGCCGGATGCCAAGCAAGAGGAGGTTGATGTTGAAAGCACCCCAGGTAAATCACCTAACGATGTGGAACTAATCTACAACCGTTACGTCCAAGCCTTCAAAAAAGGCGTTTATAACTACATAAAAGAAGAACAAGACCCCATAACCCAACAAATAATCCCTAAAAAATACTTCTCCGGAGGTATAAAAGCCACTGACTTAGCGCTGTTAGCCTTTAAAACAGTCCCAACTATAGATGAAGCACAATTAAGCAACGAAACTGATTTACTTATGGTGCGTGCTGATATGGCAATGCTTCAAATTGAAAATGATAGAATTATTTTACAAAATGGGTCAGAAATAAAAACAAGCCTTTCTGATGAACAACTAAAAATAATAATGCAAAACCCAAAAAGTTATTATGTAGCAAATAATAATGGCAGCTCAGCATTACGACGCGTGCGCCATCAATGGATAGAAGATAAAATATCTTTAAATTATTTAGACTTTATCCTGAATATAATTGAGAAAATACGTCAAATACACGCCTTAAAACCAAACGAAGTAATAAATCTTTTAGATTGGGGAACTGGCAACGGACAAGCCATGATTGAATTAAGTAAATTATTAACTTCTGAAGGCATAAAACATCATATTTATGCCTTATCAAGTGATTATTATGCTAATTGGCAAAATGCTTCTAAAGACATCACATTTATTCTAGATGATGCTACAAATTTAAATAGATATCTTGCTCCTGAAAGCATCGACCTTGGTTTTAGCAACCTGGGTATTCACCATATTGTAGAACATTCCTCTTTTAGGTTTTTTGAAGGTGATGTGGGTAAACATATAGATGATTTGATAAAAATCATAAAAACAGGGGGAGTATTCCGAATAGGCTACCATTATTCTGAAAACACATCAGCTAGTTTTCCTAAAAAACCATCTAGGATTAGACAATTAGCTAATTCTTTAATGGGACAAAGAAAAGAAGATGACGTTCAACAAGAAAGAAAGATTACTTATGCCGCTATGGAATTTATAGTCCCAGATCAAAAACATTATGCAGAATTTACTAAACCTGCTCAGCAGAAGGACAACGCCCAATTAAATCAACCGGCGAAGTTAAATATTGCTGATGCAGCGATGGTAGCGCGCATGGAAATAGACCCTAGGGATATCAATGAGATTCTCAGCGACAACAATTTAAGATTATCAAGTGCGGATAAAGATCTGATAAAAAAGCTTCAAAGCCTTGTTATAGACGGTAAAGATGGAAAACAATATAGATTTTATTACCATAGTAAAGCACGTTTGGAAAGGGTACGTTTTGGCTTAAATCCAATAGATGTTTTCTTGATACGAGAGATTGGACAAGAAAGAAATCTTGGTGGCAAGGAAGAATATCTTGTTATTTCACCACTTGACTCAAAAGAATATTTTAACTCATACGGGCTTTTAGCTATTACATTCAATAATCTTCAACTATCTAAAGAGCATAGGCAACAAGGAATTTTTACTGCAATTGTTAAAGATTTTCCACCAGGCACAAAAATAGCGCTTCGGGACATCCAAGAACCCTCCGCGTATTTAACAATTATTGATAGTATTTTAGAGATGCGAGCAATAGATCAAGTATTTAATCAAGGCGAGATTGAAAAATTAAGAAAGATTAAAATAAAGATAATTAATGAGGAAAAAGACGGTGTAAAGGATGATTTATTTGAACTATTATTGAAATATCAACATAAAACACAGGATCTTAATCTACATTCGTTGTCAGGCATTTTTTATTGGACTTCCTTAGGGAAGGCTATGTTACGTGCGGGATTTCGTAACCCAAGGCTTGAGATTACACCCGAAATGTCATTTTTGGGGGCATCTGTAGAGCTTTTGATGAATGTTTATTATAAAAAAGATATGGCTTTAGTTGCCAATACGGGGGCTTCAGATCAAGCATTAGTAGTTTCGGACACGGATGACCAAGATAAAGCTATGAATGCAAAAACTGGCGGTATTGATTTAACCTCGGACAAAGCCTTGACCATTCAAAACAACGGCGAAGCGATAAAATTTAACATTGATCCCGCCATGCTCGAACAATTACAAAACGCCCCTGGCTTTGTTCCTGTCATTATCAGCATCCAGCCAATGACGGATATACGTATGTTTTTAGGATTAGATACTGTTTAAACAAAACT
>CAZCHB010000212.1:0-3517 GCA_964498235.1 uncultured Planctomycetales bacterium | reverse complement strand
ACTATTCCAAATTCATTCCACCAAAATCAAGCCTTGTGCCAACTTCCTTAAAAATATCTCACCAAGTTGGCCGGCGTAAATTTACCACAAACCTTACTATTCCAAATTCATTCCACCAAAATCAAGCCTTGTGCCAACTTCCTTAAAAATATCTCACCAAGTTGGCCGGCGTAAATTTACCACAAACCTTACTATTCCAAATTCATTCCACCAAAATCAAGCCTTGTGCCAACTTCCTTAAAAATGTTCCAACAAAGTTGGCTCGGCGCAATGTACGTAACTCAATCAATTAAAACAAAGCCTTATTCTACTTAAAAACTTTCAAAAGTCAATTTGTATTGCTATTGTTCAAGCTGATTCATGACCTTCGTATAAACTTCGGAAGCAACGCCAATACGGGGGAATATTCCTTTACGGGCCTTGATACGGAGTTTAGACGTTGTCAAATTGACAGGAATAATGGTGATATGCACGGTAGTGCCGTAAATCCGCGCAGTAATCTCGCCTTGCTTACGGTCATTTTCCTCGACCGTACCCATAATCGAAGCAACCTTCATCGAAGCATCCCAAATTTCATCTTGCCCTTTGCTGGTTGTCCCCTCAAAGGTATCGCGGCTGACCGCGTAGCCGCCGACAGCACCGGTCGCTAGAATAAGCGGAACACATCCAGAGGCTGACAAACAAATCAAACCTGCTAAAATGACGGCTAACAAACGCATCCTCGATTATCCTTTGCCGGGTTTACTGCCATGATTCGCCTTCTTTGAACGCCATGCTAATTTTCCTTTTCGTAATCTCTTGCTCATTGCTGTTTCTCCTTTAATAATACGTTTTTTATCTGCCCTATTCTATTGATAATCGCGTGCGGTTTCAATGTTTTTAATTCTTTGAGGCTGCTGGAACCCGTTGTTACGGCAACCGTACGAATACCGGCGTTCTTTCCTGTATTGACATCAATGGTCATGTCGCCGACATACAATGTTTGTGCTTTTGTCACTTTAAGCTTATCTACACTCATCAGAAGCATGTCCGGATAAGGTTTAGGCCTTGGGGCTTTATCCGCACAGGCGACGACACTAAAATATTGGTCAATGCCAAGGGTGGTTAAAATCAAACGGGTAAACCGCAACGGCCTATTTGACGCAATAGCCAAAAGAAACCCCTGCTTCTTCAAAAACGAAAGTAATGCCTTGGTGCCGGCTAGAAAACTAACCCCGCCCTTAACGGCCAAGGCGCGCGTATGATGAGGCCGGTACAAACGAATGGCTTTATCAGCCAATGCCTCGCCGACAAAACCTGCCATTAAATGCCTGTCTCCCCACCCGACAGAACGTTTAATGTCCGCGTGTGAACGTTTCTTAAACCCTAATTGAGTTAAGCTGAAATTAACGCTTTGACTGACAGCGGGATAAGCGTTAACTAAGGTGCCGTCTAAATCAAAAATAATTAGGCGTATCATTTCTTTAATGTCGCCCAGAACATCAGGACTAACCCTGCCACGGCCACCGCAGGCGAGGCAATTCCTTCAAAGACAATGGCCACTTCTGTCCAATTGCGCAGAACCATACTCATCCCCGCGGCAACTAAAAGAAATCCTAAACTAAAAATAATTATTTTATTCATTTTTCGGCTTGCTCTTAAAACGTTTATGCATCCATCCCCATTCGGTTGGGTAGGCGCGGATATATCCTTCTATGATATTTGTTATTTTCTGCACATTATACTGTATTGTTTCCTCATCCGTGCTTTTTTGTTCCAAACTAAAATGCGGCTCAACAATGATCTTATGGTTATCTCCGCTGTCACGCACGGTAAACATGGGCAGGATCACGCAATCAGTGCGCTGGGCGAATATGATCGGCCCCGTTGCTGTTCCTGCCTTTTGGCCAAAAAAATCAACAAATACACCAGACTTACTGCCAGTGTTTTGATCCAACAGCACAATAAGCAGTTCCTTCTGCCGCAGACACTTCAATGACTCACGCACACAACTTTCACGCGGATAACTATGGATAGTCTTAAGACCCAATCTCGCCCGCGCGGCTTGAAAATGTTTTTCAATGGCTTCATCACGGCTGGGGCGGATGATAGCGTTAACCGGATAACCTTTTAATGAAAGCCATAACAGCATTAAAGGAAAATTTCCAAAATGCGCTGATACTCCCAAGACCCCCTTGCCTAATTTTAAGGCCGCCTCAAGATTCGCCTGTGAATTGCCTTCAAAATGAAACTTCGACAATAACAATTTAGGGCGCGTATTAAGCGCTACCACTTCAATCGCTGAGCGGCCGGCATTATAAAAACAATCCCTGCATATCTTCTCTAATTCTTCAGGTGTTTTTTCTTTACCAAACGCCTGGCCCAAGGTTTCCATGGCAGTCCTGCGCATCGACGACAAAACACCATAGGCAATCTTAAACAAGAAATTCGTCATGCCCTTAATCACTGGATAAGGTAGAATGGAAAACAGAAAGGCAAAGAAATAATAGAGCCACCGCCCGATAGCCCGTTTCAATAATTTTGACGGTTCGCTGCCCATTCTTATTTAATCAAGGTATTTACTGCCGTTAATAAATGGCCGGGAACGATAGGTTTTGTTAAATGCGAAATAGCACCGGCTTCTAATTCAGCTTCGATATCGTCTGCCGAATCTTTGGCTGTTAAAAAAACAACCGGAATATGTTTTAATACATCATATGCCTTAATCTTCACGCATAAATCACGGCCCTTAATGCCCGGCATAATCACATCCAGGATGATCATATCAGGCCGTTCCTTAAGTGCCAATTGAAGTCCCTGCTCGCCATTATGCGCGGGAATAACGCTATAACCTTCCTTTGTTAAAATAGGCGTAATAATTAAATGTACGCCGGGATCATCATCAACGACTAATATTTTTTTCATTCCTCCTCCTTACGCTAATTGCCCATAGTATAACGGACAAACAGCCGTATGTAAAAACATCTCCATATTTTGTATAAAATGTTTTACCCATAACAACCGGCACATCCGCATAAGCAACACCATCGACAAATGTTTTCTTGTGCCGGGCGTCTTCAACGCCTGCGATAATCCGTCCAAAAGGATCAATAAATCCGCTAAATCCTGTATTAGCCGCCCGCACTAAGGCGCGCTTATTAGCAATGGCGCCGAATACCGATGCCTGCAGGTGAATAAAGGGGGCCTTGGTGTCCATAAACCACGCATCGTTAGTCATATTGACCATATATCCCGCACCCGCATTTGCAAAATCTCTCCATAGGGGAGCAACAGTGTCTTCAAAACAAATCAACACGCCAAAGGGCGTATCATTCACTTTAAAAATAACCGGCACCTTTCCCGAGGTAAAATCTTCCAGGGCAACAAATTTATTGATCCAGCCTAAAATCGGGCGAAGAGGTATATACTCACCGAAAGGCACCAAATGCATCTTATCGTAACGGCCAAGGGCGGCACCCGTTGATCCAATCAAATACGCTGAATTATAATAGGTACCCTGTTGATCAGTAATAGCCCC